>NZ_JAFMTB010000001.1:1440848-1640032 GCF_017916475.1 Patulibacter sp. SYSU D01012 | reverse complement strand
TGGGTGCCTGGTGGTGGCGGCGGGTGGCCCCGGGCCGCGGGGGGGGGGGGGCGGGGGGGGGGCCCGCGGGGGGGGGGGGGGCGCCCCGGCGCCCCCGGGGGGGGGCCCCCCGCCGGCCCGCCGTCCGTCCTACGGCTGCGGGCAGGTCGGGCTCTGCCCCACCCAGCGCTGCGTCGTGTCGATCTGCGACGTCACGACCTTGTTCGCCGCGCTCACGCCGTTGCGGCCGGCCAGGTAGGTCGCGACCGCCGCGCTGTCGTTCACGCCCCCGGCGTACCCCGGCAGCCGCACGGTGTTGTTCGGGCCGCCGCGCATCGACATGCGCAGCTCGGGGCCGCTGACGCCCGCGCCCGAGAGCAGGTTGCGCAGCCCGCCGGCGCCCCCGAGGTCGATGCACGAGTCCGCGGTGTCGGGCACGTCGCTGCCGGCCACGACCCGCAGGCCGCTCGAGGCGTTCGCGTTGGCCTCGGCCACCGTGTTGCCGACGACCGTCGCGTCGACCCCGCCCGCACCGTCGTTCTGGACGACCGAGATGCCCGACGAGGTGAAGCGCCGGACCGTGTTGTTCTGCACGAGGGCGAGGATGCGGCTGGCGCCGTGACCGTTGACGTAGATGCCGTCGCCGGTGGCCGAGCCGGAGCCCTCCTCGCCGGCCGTGCCGATGTCGTTGCCCTGGACGGTCGCGCGGACGGTCCGCGTGGCCGACGCGGGGGCGTTCACGACGATGGCCGAGGCCGACGAGCGCTCGATGTCGTTGCCGAGGACGGTCGCGGTCGTCGTCCCCGACCCCGCCGGGTTGATCGTGATGCCGCCGCCGACGGTGACCGGGGACGCCTGGTTGCCGTCGCCGCGCAGCGTGTTGCTCTGGATCGTCACGTTCTGCGTGGCGGACGTCGAGCCGTCGGTCGTCACCTGGATGTGGTCGCCGCGGTTGCGGTCGAACGTCACGCCGCGGATCGCGGCGGTGGTGTCGCCGGTCCCCTGGTTCTCGATGCGGATGCCGTCCTCGCCGGTCGTCGCGTCGTTCGTCCCGATCGTGCCGCCCTGGACGAGCAGGTTGGACAGCGTGCGGGCGTCGTTGACGACGGCGACGTTGTCGTCGTGGCTGCCGGTGACGGTCGCGCCCTGCAGGGCGACGGTGCCCGACATCTCGGTCAGGTCGACGCCGCGCTCGTCGTCGGCGTTGCCGTTGTTCGTGATCCGCGAGCCGTACGTCAGCTGCAGGCCGTCGACGTTCGTCGCCCGCAGGCCGTCGTCGCCGCTGCCGGTCACGTCGAAGGCCGCGAGCGCGACGCCCGTCGCGTTGGCCAGCGCCACGCCCGGGCCGGCGGAGCTCGTCACCGCGCCGCCGCTGCCGACGGTCGGCGACGACGTGGGTGTGCCGGTCACGGTGAGGCCGCCGGCCGTGCCCGTGTCCTGCAGACGCACGCCCGAGGACGCGGCGCCCGTCGAGCGCAGCGACGCGAACGTCAGGCCGGCGCTCGTCACGTCCGGGCCGTCGACGTCGAGCGCCGCCCCGGCGGTGCTGGTGATCGTGTTGCCGTCGCCGGTGACGGCGAGCAGGCCGCGGGCGTTGCCCGTGGTCGCGCGCAGGCCGGTGCCCGACGTGGTGTCGACGTCGAGCCCGCCGCCGGTGAACGTCACCTCGTGGTCGCCCGCGTAGCTCAGGTCGACCGCGTTCTGGGCGCCCGTGTTCAGCGTCTTCGTGGCGCCGGTGAAGCGCGTCGCGCCGCCGGTGTTGCCGGTCATCGCCACCCCGCCGCCGGCGTCGGACGTGTCGTTCACGTCGCCGCTGACGGCGACGGTGCCGCCGGTGCGGCTGTCGACCCGGGCGCTCAGGCCGGAGCCGTTGCCGATCGTGCCTCCGTAGGAGACGTCGCCGCTGCCGCCGGTCACGGACAGCTCGGCGGTCGTGTGGCCGGAGAGCGTGCCGGCGGGCGCGGAGAACGTGCCGGCGCCGACGTTCGCGATCCGGACGCCGAACGCGCCGCCGCTCGAGCTGGCGGAGTCCAGGGCGACGGCGGGCGGCACCGCGGGCGTGCCCGCGTCGCTGCTCAGGTCGACGGCCGGACCGCCCGCCGTGATCGTCGCGGTGCCGGAGGCCGGCACGAGGATGTCGCTGGCGTTGTCCAGGTCGAGACCCGTGCCGGTGGTCGTCAGCGACAGGTCGGTGAGCGTGAGCGCGCCGGTGGTGCTCGTGAGCGCGACGCCCGAGGTCGGCGAGCTCGCCACGGACACGGCGTCGACCGTGCCGGAGAGCGCCGTCCCGGTGACCGTCAGGCCCCGGCCGTTCGTGGTGCTGCTCGTGATCGTGCCCGCAGAGGCGAAGCGGACGGTGCCGGCGTTCGTCAGCACGATGCCGTCGCCGCCGGAGGCCTGGACGGTCGTGTCGGCGACGTCCCAGCTGCCCGAGGTGCCGTTGAGGCTGATCCCGGCGCCACCGCTGCCGGTGATCCGCAGGTCGCTCAGGGTGCCGCCGGCGTCGCCGGTGCCGCCCACGATCGCGCCGCCGGCGTTCCCGGTGACCGTCAGGCCGGCGACGACGTTGCCGCTGTCGAGCGCCACCGTGCCGGCGATGCTGGGCCGCTCGGACGGCGTGCCGCCGAGCAGGGTGTCGCCCCCGATCTGCAGGTCCTGCGTGGCGCCGAGCAGCCGCTGCCCGCTCTGCAGGGTCACGCCGCCGGTCAGGCCCGAGGTGGTGCCGTCGCCGCGGAAGACGAAGATGCGATCGCCGGAGGCGTTCGCCGCGCTGTCGGCCGCGGCGAGCGTCGCGAACGGGTCGCTCGAGCGACCCGTGCCGCCGCCCGGGGCGGTGTTGCGGACGTAGAAGACGCGCCCCGACACGGTCACGGTGACCGTGCCGAGCGACGTCCCCTCGCCGTCGGACGCGCGGTAGGTCAGCGTGTCGCTGCCGGTGTAGCCGGCCGGCGGCAGGTACGAGAACGTGCCGTCGGCCTGCCACGTCACCGTGCCGCCCTGCGCCGAGGTCGTCGACGAGCCCGCCACGTCCACGGTCAGCGGGTCGGGCCCGTCGACGTCCGTGTCGTTCTCCAGGACGTCGCCCTGCACGCTGGTGCGCGCGGGCTCGCCGGCCGGGGCCGAGACGCCGCGCACCAGGCGGGTGTTGCCGACGGCGGAGTCGCTGTCGGCGACGGTCGCGGGCGCGTCGTTGACGGGCGTCACGTCGACCGTCGCGGTCGTGGTCGCCTGCAGGCCGGGCGTGCCCGTGTCCGTCACCTCGTACGTCAGGGTGCGGCGATCGGCCGACGGGGCGTCGGAGAGGTTGCGGTACGCGACGCTCCGCAGCACCGTCCGGTACGTCGCGACGCTCGCGGTGCCCGACAGCGTCAGGACGCCGGTGGCGGCGTCGTAGCTGCCGGTGACGCCGCCCTGGGCGGTGAGGGACAGCCGGTCCTCCGCGGCGTGCAGCCCGCCGGTGATGGCGACGCGCGCGCCGGCGAGGTCGGCGCTGTCGGGGTCGGCGACCGCCAGGGCGGGCGAGACGGCCGTGGCCGCGTCGTTCTCGGTGTACGCCAGGGCCCCGCCGCCCGACAGGGTCGGGGCGTCGTTGACGCCCTGCAACGTGACGGCGTGGGTCGCCGGGGCGCTCGCGGTCGCCGTGTCGTCGCGCGCGACGAACGTGACGGTGCGCGACGCGGTCGGCGCGTCGCTCGTGTTGGCGAAGCGGATGCTGCGCAGCGCCGACTGGTAGGTGGCCACGGACGCGTCGCCCGACAGGGTCAGGACCCCCGTGCCGGCGGCGTAGCTGCCGGTGATGCCGTCCTGGTTGACGAAGACGAGCTGGTCGCCCTCGGTCGCCGAGAACCCGGCCGTGATCGAGACGGTCGCGCCCGACAGCTGCGCGCTGTCGACGTCGGCGACCGTCAGGGCGTCGTCCACCGCGACCGGGCTGCCGCCCTCGACGAAGGTGCGGACGTTGCCGGTGCCGGCGGTCAGGACGGGCGCGTCGGGGCGCGAGGCGACGGTGACGGTCGTCTCGGCCGCAGCGCTCGTGTCGTCGCCGTCGAAGACGGTGAAGGCCACGGTGCGCGGCGCGGTGGCGGGCGCCGTGCCGTTGACGTTCTCGTAGCGGACGGCGCGCAGGGCGCTCTGGTACGCCGCGAGGGACGCCTTGCCGGTCAGCGCGAGCACGCCGGTGGCGGCGTCGTACGTCCCCGTGATCCCGGCGGCGTCGGTGAAGCGCAGGCGGTCCTCGCCGGCGACCAGGCCGGACGTGATGGCGACGCGGGCGCCGTCGAGCTGCGTGTCGTCCGGGTCGGTGACGACCAGCCCGCCGCCGACGATGGTCGGCGGGTCGTCCTCGGTGTACGCGACGGTGCTGCCGCCGCCGCTGAGCGTCGGGGCCGTGTTGACCGCCTTCACGCGCACGGTGGCCGTCGCGGCCGCGCTCGTCGCGGAGCCGTCCGAGACGGTGGTGCGCACCGTGCGGTCGGCCGTCGACGGCTCGGCGGACGTGTTGCGGTACGTCACCCGGCGCAGCGCCGCCTGGTACGCCGCGACGCTCGCGGTGCCGGTCAGCGTCAGCCGGCCGGTCGCGGCGTCGTACGCCCCGGTGATGCCGGAGTCGCCGGCGTCATAGTCGAGGACGTCCTCGCCGGCGACGAAGTTGGCGCACAGGCAGACGGTGGCGGCGGTCAGCGTCGCGTCGTCGGGGTCGCTGACCGTCACTCCGGCGTCGACCGCGACGGGATCCCCGGCCTCGGTGAACTCGGCGGCGGTGCCGCCGGCGGTCACGCGCGGGGCGTCGTTCGTCGGAGCGACCGTGACGACCTTCGTCGCCGCGGCGCTGGTCGCGCCGCCGCGATCGGTGACGCGGAAGGCGACGCTCCGCGGCGTGGTGTCGGGCGCGTCGTCCGCGTCGTCGAACCGCACCGCGCGCAGCGCCGCCTGGTACGCCGCCACGGTGGCGTCGCCGGTCAGGGTGAGGACGCCGGTCAACGGGTCGAAGACCCCGGTGATCGCGCTGGAGCCGGAGAAGGCGAGCGTGCCGCGGGCCGGCAGGCCGAGCGCGCCGCCGCCCAGGGTGACGGTGGCGCCGCTGAGCGTGGCGTCGTCGACGTCGGACAGGGTCACGCCGCCGTCCACGACGACGGCCCCGCCGTCCTCGACGAACGGGGTCGCGCCGGCGGTGGTGGCCGCGACGGGCGCGTCGTTGACGGGCTGCACGCGGACCGTCGTGGTCGCGGCGGCGCTGGCGTCGGTGCCGTCGTCGACGACGAACGTGACGGTCCGGTCCGCGCCCGAGGGGTCGTCCCCGTCCGCGTCGGCGTAGGTGACGCGGCGCAGGGCCGCCTGGTACGCCGCGACGGAGGCGGTGCCGGTCAGGCGCAGCACGCCGGTGCCGGCCTGGTACGCGCCGGTGATGCCGTCGTCCGCGACGTACGCCAGCACGTCCTCCGACGGGTCGAACCCGGCGCCGATCGTCACCGTGGCGCCGACGAGCTGTGCGTCGTCGACGTCGGCGACGGTCGCGCCCGGGTCGACGACGACGGGGGCGCCGCCCTCGGTGAAGACGGGGCTGCCGCCGCCGGCCGCGACGGTCGGCGCGTCGTTCACGGGATCGACGTCGACGTTCGTGACGATCGCCGTGCTGACGTTGCTCGCCGCCGCGCCGTCGTCGACGCGGAGCTGCACCGTGCGCCGGGCCGCCGACGGGTTCGCCGTGTTCGCGTTGCGGTACCGCACGCGGCGCAGCGCGGCCTGGTACGCCGCCTGCGTGGCGACGCCCGTCAGCGTGAGCGTGCCGGTCGCGGCGTCGTACGTGCCGGTGATGCCGTCGCCGTCGGCGACCTCCAGGCGGTCCTCGGCCGCCACGAGGCCCGACGCGATCGTCACGGTCGCCGACGAGAGGGTCGGGCTGTCGACGTCGTCGACCGTCACGCCGGGGTGCAGGACGACGCCGTCGGCGTCGTCCTCCGCGAACGTCACGGTGGTGCCGCCGCCGCCCAGGACGGGCGCGTCGTTGACCGGCACCACGTCGACGGCGGCGTCGGCGGGGGCCGCGCCCGCGTCACCGTCGGTGACCCGGAACGCGAGCGTGCGGCGGGCGGCCGACGGGTCGGCGTCGTTCGCGTTCGCGTACGTCACGGACCGCAGGGCGGCCTGGTACGCCGCGACGGTCGCGGTGCCCGTCACCGTCAGCGTGCCGGTGGCCGCGTCGTAGGCGCCGGAGAGCCCGGGCGTGGCCGGCAGGGCGAGCACGTCCTCGGCGGCCGTGCCGCCGCCCGTGATGCGGACCGTCGCGCCGCGCAGCTGCGCGTCGTCGACGTCGGCGACGGTCACGCCGGGGTCGACCGGGACGGGCGCGCCGCCCTCGGTGAAGCGCGACGCCACGCCGCCGGCGGCGACGGACGGCGCGTCGTTGACGGGCACGACCTGGACGGTGGTGGTCTCGGCGGCGCTCGTCGCGTTCTGCGCGGCCCCGTCGTCGACCGTCAGGCTGACGGTCCGGGCGGCGGTGGCCGGGTCGCCGCCGTTCGCGTCGCGGTACCGCACCCGTCGCAGGGCGGCCTGGTAGGCGGCGAGGGGCGCCGCGCCGGTCAGCGTGAGCGTGCCGCTCTGCGCGTCGTAGGCGCCGGCGATCCCGTCCTGCGCCGCGTACTCCAGCCGGTCCTCGGCGGCCACGAGTCCGGCGGCGATGCGCACCGTGGCGCGGGCGAGCTGGGGGCTGTCGGGGTCGGTGACGGTGACGGCGGGGGCCACGGCGACGGCGTCGTCGTCCTCCGTGTACGTCGCCGTCGTGCCGCCGCCGGCGAGCACCGGCGCGTCGTTGACCGTCGCGACCACGACGGCGCGGACCGCCGGCTCGCTCGCCAGCTCGCCGTCGGTGACGGTCACGGCGATCCGGCGCGTCGCCCCGGACGGATCGGGGCCGGTGGTGCGGAAGCGGACGCTGCGCAGCGCCGCCTCGTACGCCGCCACCGGGGCCGTGCCCGTCAGGCGCAGCTCGCCCGTCGCCGCGTCGAAGGCGCCGCGGATCGCGTCGGTGTCGGCGAAGAGCAGCGCGTCGACGTCGGCGTCGTGGCCGTCGCCGATCCGCAGGGTCGCGCCGTCGAGCGTCTCGTCGTCGACGTCGGCGACCCGCAGGCCGGGATCGACGGCGACGGGCGCGCCGCCCTCGGCGAACGTCGTCGGGTCGGCGCCCAGGGTGACGGTCGGCGCATCGTCCACGGGCGCCACGTCGATCGCGACCGTCGCGGGCGCGGACGTCGCCGCGCCGTCGGACACGGTGAAGGTGAAGCTGTCGCGGCCGTGGAAGTCCCGTGCGGGGGTGTAGACGCGGGACGCGGCGTCGCCGCTCAGCGTGCCGTGCCGCGGACCGTCGACGATCGTCGACGTCAGCCGGTCGCCGTCGGGGTCCGTGCCGGCGAGCGCGAGCGCCACCGCGGTGTCCTCGGGCGTGGCGAGGGTCTCGCCGACGGCCACCGGCGCGCGGTTCCCCGGCCCGGCCGGCCCGGGCGCCGGCGTCGGGCGGGTCGGGCCCGTCGGGATGCCGCCGTCGACGTCGATGACCGGTCGCGGCGCGCCGTCGATCAGGTCGGTCAGGTTGCCGTCGGTGCAGAGGGTGAGCGAGCGGGCGAGCATCCACGCCAGGAACGAGCGCGTGCGGCCCTCCGCCTTCGCGCGCACGCCGGCCGCGACCTCGTCGGGGTCCGAGAGGAAGCACCGCAGGCCGGCGAGCTGCCGGTTGGTGAACTCGAGGTGCCCCCGCGCGTTGTAGGCGTTGCGGACGGCGTCGCCCGACGCGTCGCGCACGTCGGAGAGCGCGGTGAAGCTCCCCTGGTCGGCCCCCGAGGAGGACGCGAACAGCACCAGGTTGGGCTCGGCGCGGAGCACCGGCAGCAGCGCGCCGGAGTACGGGGCGTCGACCAGCACCTTGAACGTCACCGTGCGGTGCGCGCGCAGGACGCCGCGGAGCGCGGCGGCCGTGACCACCTGCTGCTCGACGCGGCCGTCCGCGCGGCCGCGGGTCCCGACGTTGACCGCCGGGGCGCCGCCGGCGTACCCGCCGCCCGCCAGGTACAGCAGGACGTCCTTGCAGCCGTCGCGCCGGATCTGCCGCGCGACGTACGCCTGCGGCGTCAGGCCGTCGGCGGAGCGGTAGCGCGAGGTGTGGAAGCCGGGGTTCAGGTCGGCCAGGCGGCCGAACGCGATGCCGAGCTGCGCGCGGGTGCGGTCGACGGGCCCGGCGTCGTAGAAGGACCCGAGCGTGTCGCTGATGCGGATCGCGCAGGAGCCCTCGGCCGCGAGCGCGTCGGCCGCCTGCTTGCTCGGCGCGTACGCCGGCGTCGCGTCGGCGCGTCCCGGCGCCGCCGGGGTGCCGCCGGAGACGGCGCGCAGGGCCGCGCTCGCCGACGCGAGCGGGCGCGCGAGGAGCCCGCCCGCGGACCGGGCCCCGGCCGCGGGCGCCGCGCCGCGCAGGCGCCACGAGCGCTGGAAGACGCGGTAGCGCGCGGTGCGGTAGGCGCGGTAGCCGTCGAGGAAGACCGGCAGGCGCCCGGCGACGAGCGGCGGCCACGACAGCGTGCGCGTCACCGTCACGCGGCCGGTGCGCTGCCCGACCAGGACGACGCGCCCGCGGTGCTGGTACGCCTGGTACGGCGCCCGGTCCTCGTAGAACAGCCAGGCCGGCTCGCCGCCCGTGCGCGCCACCGTCGGCGCGCTCGCCACCGTCACGCCGGCGCGCCGCAGCCGGGCGTCCCCGGGCCGGCGTCCGCGCCGCGCGGCGCTCGCCTCGCCCGCCTGCCCGATCGCGGTGCCGGCCGGGACCACCCGCGGCTGGCGGAAGACGATGACGGGGGCGTGGCCCGTGCGCACGCCGAGCGCCGAGACGGCCTTCGCCGACGCCGCGCGGGCCGTCACCGCGGCCGACGCGTCCGCTGGGCGGTGCGCCGCGACGAGCGTGGAGGCCAGCGCCAGGACGGCGAGGGCGGAACGGGACGGTGAGAGCATGGGGCGGACGCAGGATCCCGGCGCATCGGGCACGGGCCCGCCACCGCTGCGGCGGCGAGCGTACAGCGGATACGCCCGTACACCAAGCGGCGTACGGCGGCTCGGCGGCCGATTGGACAAATGGTGGGTGGCTGTCCGCCGCCCGTGTAGGGTCGGTCCCGCGATGGCCGAGCCCTTCCTCTCCGAGCTGCGGCTCATGAGCTTCAACTTCGCGCCGAAGGGCTGGGCGCTCTGCAACGGGCAGCTGCTCCCGATCAACCAGAACCAGGCGCTGTTCGCGCTGCTCGGGACGACGTACGGCGGCAACGGGCAGACGAACTTCGCCCTCCCCGACCTGCGCGGCCGCACGCCCGTGAGCCAGGCGACCGACTTCGTCCTCGGTCAGCGCGGCGGCGAGGAGGCCCACACGGTGACGGTCGCCGAGATGCCGCAGCACACGCACCCGGCCACGGCCACGTCGGCCCGCGGCACCCAGGCCGCCCCGGGCCTCCTGGCGGGCGCCAACAACGTCTACCGCCCGGCCGACGCGCTCACCGCGCTGAGCCCCGCGTCGGTCACCTCCGCCGGCGGCGGCCAGGCCCACGAGAACCGCCAGCCCTACCTCGTCCTGACCTGGTGCATCGCGCTCCAGGGCATCTTCCCCTCCCCGAACTGACATGTGCGCGCAGCCCTACGTCGGAGAGATCCGGCTCTTCGCCGGCAACTTCGCCCCCGCCAGCTGGGCGTTCTGCGACGGCCAGCTCATGCAGATCGCCGACAACGAGGTCCTCTTCCAGCTCATCGGCACGACCTACGGCGGGGACGGACAGGAGACCTTCGGGCTGCCGGACCTGCGCGGGCGCGTGCCGCTCCACATGGGTCAGGGGCCGGGGCTGCAGAGCTACGTGATCGGCGAGGCCGCGGGCGTCGAGGACGTGACGCTCACGGTGCCGCAGCTGCCGTCGCACAGCCACGCGCTCACCGCGTCGACGGGCCCGGGAGTGGCGATCTCGCCGCAGAACGCGGTCCTCGGCGCCTCGCCGGACGTGACGATGTACCTGCGCGACGGCACCACGACGGACCTGCCGCCCGCGACCGCCGGACCCGTCGGCGGATCGCAGCCGCACGACAACGTCATGCCGACGCTGACGCTGAGCTACATCATCTCGCTCTACGGCATCTTCCCCTCCCAGACATGAGCGCCCCCGTCGATCGCTGAGGACCGCGTCCTCCCGTCCGCCATGGCCGATCCCTTCGTCGCCGAGATCCGCGTCTTCCCGTTCAACTTCGCCCCGAAGGGGTGGGCGGTGTGCGCCGGGCAGCTCCTGCCGATCTCGCAGAACACCGCCCTCTTCTCGCTGCTGGGCACCACGTACGGCGGCAACGGCAAGTCGACCTTCGCCCTGCCGAACCTGCAGGGCCAGGCCGCGATGCACGCGGGCCAGGGCCCGGGCCTGTCGCTGCGGGACCTCGGCGAGCAGGCCGGCGAGCAGGCCGTGACGCTGCTGGAGTCCGAGATCCCCGTGCACACCCACACGGTGCGGGCCTCGGACGACGACGCCGAGCTGCAGAGCCCCACCCCCGACCGGGTGCTGGCGCGCGGCGCCCCGGGCACGCCCTACGCCCCGGCCGCCGCCACGCCGCTCGTGACCATGGCGCCGCAGGCGCTGGCGATCAGCGGCGGCTCGCTGCCGCACAACAACCTGTCGCCGTACCTGACGCTGAACTTCTGCATCGCGCTGCAGGGCGTCTTCCCGCCGCGCCCCTGACGGGCGCGGGCGGACCGGGCCGGCGCGGGTGCGGTCAGGCGAAGATCGCCTCGTACCGCGTCGCCTCGTCGGTGCGTCCGACGGGGACGAGGAAGATCGTCAGCTCCCCGAGGGTCGCGTGGGCGAGCAGGTAGGTGCCCTGCGCGAGGACCGTCGCGGGCGGCCCCTCGAACAGCAGCGCGAACGGATCGCGCAGCGGCGCCGGCGCGGTGCCGCGGCCTTCTGCGGCGGCCAGCCGCACCTCGAGCGCCTCCGCGTACCGGCCCTCGGGGCCGGCGGTCACCCGGTAGAGGTCGCCGACGGTGGGCGCGAAGTCCTCCACCGTCAACGTCGCCAGGTCTCTCATGCCAGTCGCTCCTGTCGGCGGAATCGCGTGATGCGGCCCTCGCGGTCGACGACGACGAGCGCGAGCTCGTAGCGCCCGCGGCCCAGGGCCCGGCCGGCCCGCAGCCGCAGCCGGACCGCGTCGCCGTGCCGCACCGGCGCCGCCGCCCGCGCGACCGCGTGGCCGCGCCGCAGCAGCACGGCGCGGACGACGGTGCCGGGGGTCGTGCCCGTCAGGACCAGGTCGACGTCGGCGCCGCGCCGTCCCCCACCCCGGCGCACCGCGACCGTGCGCAGGCGCGGGCGACGACGGGGAGCGGCGACCGGGACGGCTGCGCCGGACGCCGTGACGAGGGGGGCGGGCGCCGTCGCGGCGGGCGCGGCGGCCCGGGCGGGAGGCACGACAGCCGCCGGCACGCCCTCCTCGTTGACGCCGGCGATCCGCACCGTGCGGTCGACGACGGCCTCGTAGCGGGGGGCGGCGCCCGCGGCGCCGACGGGCGAGACGAACAGCGCGAACGCGCCGAGCTCGGGGTGGTGCAGCCCGTGCGTGCCGCTGGGCAGCCCCGGGGGACCGGCGAAGCGCAGGGCGAACGCGCCGTCGTGGCCCCGCAGCGCGGGGACGGCGGCGGCGATCGGCAGGTCGGCGACCTCGACGAGCTCCAGGCCGACGGAGCGCCCGGCGACCGTGGCCGTCACGCGGCCGTCGGCCAGGCCGGCCCAGGTCGTGCGGCGGAGCTCGGCGCTCAGCGGCGCGGCCTGCGCCGCGCCCGGGGCGAGCAGGACGGCCACGCCTGCGCCCCCGGCGGCGAGCAGGCGGCGGCGGGTCAGGCCAGGAGCGGGGGGAGCGTCGTGCATCGGCCGGGGGATGATGACGGCCCGCCGCCGCCCGGGCCAGCGGTCTCGGCGAACGTCGTGGGGCGCGGGCCGCGCCCCGACGGCGCCCCGGCGCGAGCCGAGCGGCAGCGCGCCACGACACCGCTGCCGTTAGGGTGCCCTACGTATGCGCCTTCCACGCGTCCTTCTCCTGGTCCTCGTCGGCCTGCTCCTCGCCGGCTGCGGCGGTGACCGCGACGACGGGACGACGACGTCCTCCGCCGGCGCGGCGGCGGGCGCCTTCCCGGTCACCGTCACCCATGCGCGGGGCTCGACCACCATCGAGCAGGAGCCTCGCCGGGTCGTCGCCGTCGGCCTCCGCGACCAGGACACGCTGCTCGCCCTCGGCATCAAGGCCGTTGGCGCCATGGACTGGTTCGGGCAGGGCACGTTCGCGAAGTGGCCGTGGGAGGACTGGGGCGGCGCTCCGCCGAAGGTCGTCAGCACCGGCGGCTTCGACATCGACTTCGAGCGCGTCGCCGCGGCGCGTCCCGACCTGATCCTCGGCGTGTACCAGGACCTGAAGAAGGGCGACTACGACAAGCTGACGAAGATCGCCCCGACGGTCGCGCAGAGCGCGAAGCACAAGCCGTACACGATGCCGTGGCGCGAGGAGACCCGCGAGATCGCCAGGGCGGTCGGACGCACGCAGCAGGCCGAGGCCCTGATCGCGAAGGTGGACGCCCGCTTCGCGCAGGTCCGGAAGGAGCACCCCGAGTTCCGTGGCAAGACCGCCGCGATGGTCGACCCGAGCGGCACGAACACGTTCGTCTTCGGCTCCACCGACCCCCGCGGCCAGTTCCTCGAGGAGCTCGGCTTCGCCCCGTCGGCGCCGATCGAGCGCGCCGTGAAGGGCGAGTTCGGGACGGAGATCAGCGACGAGCGGCTCGACCTCCTCGACGTGGACCACCTCTTCGTCCTCGCCGACAGGAACACCCGGGGGAAGCTGCTCTCCAAGCCCCTCTTCCGGCGGCTCGACGTGGCCAAGGAGGGCCGCGTCGTCGAGCTGCCGTACTACGACGCCCCCCAGTACGGTGCGGCGGTCGCGTTCAACACGGTGCTGAGCATCCCCTACGGCATCGACGGGGTCCTGAAGCAGATGGCGGCGTCGACGCGCACGCGCTGAGGGTCGCGCGCGGGTGGTGCCGTCCCCTCCGGCCGGCACCCGCACGGGCCGGCGGGGACCGGCCCGATACCGTCCCTCTCCCCCATGTCCCTCACCGCCGCCCGTCCCGCCGACCCCACGCCGGACGCCCTGTACGAGGCGTTCGTGGAGTGGACTCAGGAGCAGGGCCTCGAGCTGTACCCGCACCAGGAGGAGGCGGCGATCGAGCTGTTCTCCGGCAACAACGTCGTGCTCGCCACGCCGACGGGGTCGGGCAAGTCGATGGTGGCGATCGCGGCGCACTTCGCGGCCCTGGCGGACGACCGCGTCACGTTCTACACCGCGCCGATCAAGGCGCTCGTGTCCGAGAAGTTCTTCGCGCTGTGCGAGGTCTTCGGCGCCGAGAACGTCGGGATGCTGACCGGCGACGCGGCGGTCAACGCGGACGCGCCGATCATCTGCTGCACCGCCGAGGTGCTGGCGAACATCGCGTTGCGCGAGGGCCCGCGCGCCGACGTCGGCCAGGTGGTGATGGACGAGTTCCACTTCTACGCCGACGGGCAGCGCGGCTGGGCGTGGCAGGTGCCGATCCTGCAGCTGCCGCAGGCGCAGTTCCTGCTCATGTCGGCCACGCTCGGCGACGTCTCGCGGATCTCGGCCGACATGACCCGCCGCACGGGCCGCGAGACGGTCCTCGTCGACGACGCCGAGCGGCCGGTCCCCCTGAACTACTCGTGGTCCGAGGAGCCGCTGCACGACCTGCTCGAGGAGCTCACGCACCTGGACCGCTCCCCGATCTACCTGGTGCACTTCACGCAGGCGTCGGCGATGGAGCGCGCGCAGTCGCTGCTCTCGGCCAAGCTCGTCACGCGGCAGGAGCGCGACCTGATCGCCGAGAAGATCGGCGGCTTCCGCTTCACCGCCGGGTTCGGCCGCACGCTGTCCAAGCTCGTGCGCGCGGGGATCGGCGTCCACCACGCCGGGATGCTGCCGCGCTACCGGCGGCTCGTCGAGCAGCTCGCGCAGACGGGGCTGCTGAAGGTCATCTGCGGCACCGACACGCTCGGCGTCGGGATCAACGTCCCGATCCGCACCGTCGTCTTCACCGCCCTGGCGAAGTACGACGGCAGCCGCCACCGGCTCCTGAAGGCGCGCGAGTTCCACCAGATCGCGGGCCGCGCGGGCCGCGCCGGGTTCGACACCGCGGGCTACGTCGTCGTCCAGGCGCCCGAGCACGTGATCGAGCGGCGCAAGGCGCTGGCGAAGGCCGGCAACGACCCGAAGAAGCGCCGCAAGGTCCAGACGAAGAAGCCGCCCGAGGGCGCGGTCTCGTGGACCGAGGAGACGTTCGAGCGGCTGAAGAACGCCGAGCCCGAGGCGCTCGTCTCCCGCATGCGCGTGAGCCACGCGATGATCCTCAACGTCGTCGGGCAGAAGGGCGACCCGGTCGAGACGCTCCGAGCGCTCATGGAGGACAACCACGAGGACGAGGCGGGCCGGCGCCGCCTCGCCGCCCAGGCGCAGGAGCTGACGGACGAGCTGCTCGAGGCCGGCGTGCTCGAGCGCCTGGACGAGCCGGACGAGGACGGCCGCACGCTCCGCCTGGCCGTCGACCTGCAGGAGAACTTCGCCCTCAACCAGCCGCTCGCGTCCTTCGCCCTCGTGGCGTTCGACCTGCTGAACCCCGAAGCCGAGACGTACGCGCTCGACGTCCTCTCCGTCGTCGAGGCGATCCTCTCCGACCCGTTCCCGGCGCTCATGGCGCAGGCGAACAAGGCGCGGGCCGAGGCCGTCGCGGCGATGAAGGCCGAGGGCATCGAGTACGAGGAGCGGATGGAGCTGCTCGAGGACGTCACCTACCCCAAGCCGCTCGCCGAGCCGCTCACCGACGCGCTGCGCACGTACCGCGAGACCCACCCGTGGGTGCGCGAGTCCGACCTCTCCCCCAAGTCGATCGTGCGCGACATGTACGAGTGGGGGCGCACGTTCACCGAGTTCATCGCGTACTACGGCCTGTCGCGCTCCGAGGGCCTGGTCCTGCGGTACCTGAGCGACGCGTATCGCGCCCTCCGGCAGACCGTGCCGCAGGAGGTCCGCACCGAGCAGCTCGACGAGATCATCGAGTGGCTCGGCGAGACGGTGCGCCAGACGGACTCGAGCCTGCTCGACGAGTGGGAGGCGCTGACGAACCCGGAGTCGGACGCCGCCGCCCGCGAGGAGCAGGGCGCCCCGCCCCCGCCGGCGCGCGCGATCACGAGCAACGAGCGCGCCTTCGCCGTCATGGTCCGCAACGCGATGTTCCTGCGCGTGCGCCTGGCCGCCCGGGACCGCGCCGACGAGCTCGCGAAGCTCGAGGCTGCCGCGGCCGCCCTGACCGAGCCGCCCGGCCGGATCCTGATGCGCGAGCCCGCCTGGCGCGAGGCCCTCGACGCGTACTGGGCGGAGTACGACGAGCTGGGCGCCGGCCCCGCCGCGCGCTCGCCCGAGCTGCTGCTGATCGACCGGACGGGCGGCCCGGACGCCCCGGAGGGCGCGCGCCGCTGGCTCGTCCGGCAGATCGTCGACGACCCGGACGACAACCGCGACTTCCAGCTCGTCGCCGAGGTGGACCTGGACGCCTCCGACGAGGCCGGCGAGCCGGTCATCCGCACCCGGTCCTTCGGGACCGGGGCGCTGTAGGAGGCGGGCCCGCGTCGCGGGCCGGCACTGGGGCCGCCCCCTGGGGCCGCGACCTGGGGCCGTGCGTGAGGGCCGGAGGCGTCCCGCGAAGGCGGGGACGGACGCGGTGCGTGCGGCACGCGTCCCGACGGCTCTCGCGTTGAGGCGGCCGAGCCGAGTTCGGCTGCGGTCGAGCCGAGGCGAGGCCCGACGCGCGCTGCCGCCGAGGTGCGGCGGGAGACGGCCGAGGTGCGGCGGGTTGCGGCCCTCGCGCGGCGGGTGCGGCCGAGGTGCGGCGGGTTGCGGTCAGGGTGAGGCGGGACGCGGCCCTCGCGCGGCGGGAGCGGCCGAGGTGCGGCGGGTTGCGGCCGTGGTGAGGCGGGACGCGGCCCTCGCGCGGCGGGTGCGGCCGAGGTGCGGCGGGACGCGGCCAAGGTGAGGAGGGAAGGGGCCGGGTGAGGCGGGACGCGGCCGAGGTGCGGCGGGACGCGGCGAAGGTGAGGAGGGAACGGGCCGGGCGAGGCGGGTGCGGCCGTGGTGAGGCGGGACGCGGCCGTGGTGAGGCGGGACGCGGCCGGGGTGAGGCGGGTTGCGGCCGAGGTGAGGCGGGAAACGCTGGTGAGGCGGAAAGCGGCTGCTGGCGAACCGGTATCCGCCTCACCAGCGGAATCCGCCTCGACTTACGGCCATCCCGCCTCGCCTTACGGCCATCCCGCCTCGCCTTACGGCCATCCCGCCTCGCCTCACGGCCATCCCGCCTCGCCTCACGGCCATCCCGCCTCGCCTCACGGCCATCCCGCCTCGGCTCACGGCCAACGCGCCTCGCCTCACGGCCATCGCGCCTCGCCTCACGGCCATCCCGCCTCGGCTCACGGCCAACGCGCCTCGCCTCACGGCCAACGCGCCTCGCCTCACGGCCATCCCGCCTCGGCTCACGGCCAACGCGCTCGGCTCACGGCCAACGCGCCTCGCCTCGCCTCGCTCACCGCACCTCACCGGAGGGACGCCGGCAGCGCGGTGCCCGGCCCGCGAGGCCGTCGGCCCCCCGCCGCGCCGCCGCACCAGGGCCGTCCGGCCCGTGCCGCCGCCCCGCCGCTCCGCCGTCCGACAGCGCGGGCCGCCCATCCCGCCCCCCCAAAGTTGACACGCGCGTGTTCCCGGTTCTAGGCTCGCGCCCGTGCCGACGCCGTCCACCGACCGCCTGCCCTCCCGCCCCTGGCGCGGCGTCAGCGCCGACGACCGCGTCGCCGACCGCCGCGAGCGCCTGCTGCAGGCGGGCCTCGAGGTGTTCGGCACCGTCGGGTACGCCGGCGGGACGGTCGCCGACGTCTGCGCCACCGCCGGCCTGACGCGCCGCTACTTCTACGCCGCGTTCGCCAACCGCGAGGCGCTGCTGCTCGCGGTCGCGGAGCGGATCGTCGACGACGCCTTCGCGGCGCTGGCGCCCGAGCTGCGCGACCTCGACCGTGGCGTCGAGGCCGTGGCGCGCGACGCGTTCGGGGCGTTCGTCGCCGCGCTCGTCGACGACCCGCGCCGCGCCCGGGTGCTGCTGGTCGAGACGGTCGGCGTCGGCCCGGAGTTCGAGGAGCGCCGGCGCGAGCTGCTGCGGCGCCTGAGCGACCTGTTCCGCGACGCGGGCCGGGCGATCCTCGGCGACGCCGCCCCGCCGCCGCTCGACACCGAGCTGACCGCGCGCGCCCTGATGGGCGCCGCCATCGAGCTGCTCGTCGCCCACGTCCGCGGCGAGATCGTCGTCGAGCGCGCCCAGCTCGTCGCCCACCTGTCGCGGATCTTCGACCGCGCCGCCCCCGTCACGAGCACGCCCGAGGCCCCATGAGCGCCACCGCCGACCGCATCACCACGATCCCCCGGCCCGACGAGCCGATCCCGCTCCTGTCCTGGCCGGTCCTGGGGGTCTTCGCCGGCGCGGCGGCGCTCTACGCGGCCGGGATCGCGCTCGCCGTGACCGGCACGTGGCCGTGGCCCCTGAGCACCCTGACCAACGGCGTCGCGGCGTTCCTCTTCTTCACCGTCGCACACGAGGCCAGCCACTCGGCGGCGTCGTCCAGCTCGGCGGTCAACCGCTGGCTCGGCCGCGTGGCGCTGCCGTTCTTCGTCGTGGTCGGCGGGTTCTCGATGTTTCGCTTCATCCACATGCAGCACCACCGGTTCACGAACCACACGGACGGCTCCGACCCGGACCACTACACGCAGTCCGGGCCGGCGCTGCTGCTGCCGCTGCGCTGGGCGACGATCGACCTGCAGTACCTGCGCTTCTACCTGCCGCGGCTGCACGCCCGGCCCGCGGCGGAGCGGCGCGAGCTCGCGGTCTCGACGACGCTGGTGCTGGCCGTCTTCGCCGCGCTCGTCGCCACGGGTCACGGCCTGGACCTGCTGGTCCTCGTCGTGTTGCCGGGACGGATCGCGCTGTTCCTGCTCGCGTGGTCGTTCGACTGGCTCCCCCACCACGGGCTGCACGACACCGCGCGGACGGACCGCTTCCGCACGACGCGCAACATCGTGGGGCTGGAGCGGCTGCTGACGCCGCTGATGCTGTACCAGAACTACCACCTGGTCCATCACCTGCACCCCGTGATCCCGTTCCACCGCTACGTCGCGGTCTGGCGGCGCAGCGAGGACGCGTACCTGGCCAACGACCCCGCGCTCGCCGACCCGCGCGGCCGGCCGGTGACCGCCGCCGAGCTGCGTGAGCTGCGCCGCCTGGACCACGACCACTGACCGCACTCACGCCGCGCGCAGCAGCCGCGCGGTGGCCGCGCCGGCGACCCCGCTCGGCTCCAGGCCGCTCGCCTCCTGGTAGCGCCGGACCGCCTCGACCGTGCGGGGGTTCCACGCGCCGGTCGCGGCCGACGGCGGCAGCAGCCCCAAGGCGACGAGGCGCGCCTGGGCGTCACGCGCCGTCATGGCGGGCACGGCGTCGACGGCCGAGGCGCTGCCCGGCACGAGCGCGACCGACAGCAGGCGGGGTGCCGAGGGTCCGCGGCGCGACCGACGGCGGTGGAGCGGAAGGGCGATGGTGCTCATGCGGAGAACCCTGGAGCGCCGTGCGGACGGCGTGCAAGCGAACGTGCGTTCGCGCCGGGACGGCGCGCTTTAGAGGCGGCGCAGGTGGCGGCTCTACGCTCCCCCGCGTCCCGCCGTCCGCGTCCCGGAGCCCCCATGCAGATCGACATCCGCCACCGCCCGTCCTTCGCCGTCGCCCGCGTCACGCTGGGCTCCGGCGAGAGCGTCCGTGCCGAGTCGGGGGCGATGATGGCCACCTCCGCCGACGTCGCCGTCGAGTCCCGCGCCGAGGGCGGGCTGCTCAAGGGCCTGAAGCGCAGCGTCCTCGGCGGCGAGTCGCTCTTCGTCACGCGCCTGACGGCCGGCGGCCACGGCGGCTGGGTCGACCTGGCGGCGCGGCTCCCCGGCGACGCGACCGCCATCGACGTCGACGGCGCCGTCAACCTGGCCCGCAGCGCGTGGCTGTGCTCGTCCGACGGCGTGGAGATCGACACGAAGTGGGGCGGCCTGAAGAACCTGGTCGGCGGCGAGGGCGGCTTCGTCGTGCGCGCGGAGGGCCGCGGCCAGGTCGTGGCGTCCTGCTACGGCGCGCTCGACGTCGTCACGCTCGGCGCCGGCGAGTCGATGGTGCTCGACTCCGGCCACATGGTCGCGTTCGAGGACGGCGTCTCGTTCACGATCCGCAAGGTCGCCAAGGGGCTCGTGCAGACGCTGAAGTCCGGCGAGGGCTTCGTCTTCGAGTTCACCGGGCCCGGGCGCGTGTGGACCCAGAGCCGCAACCCCGGCGAGCTGATCGGCTGGCTCACGGCCGAGCTGCCGTTCAGCCGCGGCTGAGGGCGGCCCGCGGCGGGTACCGGCGGTCCATGACGGAGCCCGAGCGCACCCCCGACGGGCACTACGTGGTCATCGACGGCCGCCGCTGGCGCGCGAGCGACCCCCGGCTGTCGGAGGAGGAGCGCCGCACGCACGTGCACGAGCTGATGGCGGCCCGCCGCGCCGTCGGCGCCGCGAAGCGCGCCGGCGACGACGACGCGATGAAGGCGGCACGCGCGCGCGTCCACGCCGCGAAGGTGGCGCTCGGCGAGCGCGGCCCGAAGTGGTGGGAGGGCGACGCGCCGTCCCGCTAGGCTCGGCGCGTGTCCGGCCCCCTGCTGCTGCTCGACCTGCCCTGGCTCCTGTACCGCGCGCACTTCGCGCTGCCGTCGAGCATCGAGGGGGCGGACGGCCGGCCGATCGGCGCGCTGCTCGGCGCGATCCGCGCGATCCTGGCCGAGATCGAGGAGCACGACCCCGCCGCGGTCTGCGTCGCCACGGGCGCCGAGGACGCCACGCACCGGACCGCGCTGCTGCCCGCGTACCACGCGCACCGCGACCCGATGCCGGACGCCCTCCGCCACCGCTGGGAGCAGGCGCCGGAGCTGTGCGCCGCGTTCGGCTGGGCCGTCCGCGACGGCGGCGACCTCGAGGCCGACGACGTCATCGCCACGCTCGCGCGGCGCCGCTCCGCCCACGGCGGGCGCAGCGCGATCGTCACCGGCGACCGCGACCTGCTCGCCTGCGTCGACGCGCGCACCGTCGTGCGGCGCCCCGCCGGCCGGGGCCCCGGCCTGGTGACGGTCGACGAGGACGGGGTGCGCGACGCGCTCGGCGTCGCGCCGGACCAGGTCACCGACCTGATCGCGCTGCGCGGCGACCCGTCGGACGGGATCCCGGGCGTGCCCGGCATCGGCGCCAAGACCGCCGCCCGCCTGCTCGCCCGGCACGGCGACCTGGAGGGCGTCCTCCGGGCCGCGGGCGCCGAGGGACCGGGGGGCGAGCCGGGCGAGGATCCGCAGCTCGGCGACGGCCTGACGGCGCGGCTGGCCACGACGCTGCGCGAGCACGCCGCCGACGCCCGGCGCGACCGCGCCGTCGCCCTGCTGCACGAGGCGGACGTCGCCGCCGTCCCCGACCGCGCCACCGACCGCGCGGCCGGCGCCGACGCCGCCGAGGCGCTCGGGATGGGGCGCCTGGCGGCCGACCTGCGCAAGGCCTGACGCGGACGCCGATCCCCCGCGGCGCCCCGTCCGCGCCGCGCCACCTGGACACCTCCCCATCACCTGTCCACCCCACGCGGCGCGGCGGGCTCCCGGGGGTATGTTGGCCGGCGATGTCCACGCCCGAGCCCGCCGGCACGCCCGAGCCCGCCGGCACCGGCCCGCTCCGGCAGCGCGACATCGAGCGCGGCGTCCGCGCCGCGCTCCTGCGACTGCCCCACGTCGCCGTCGCGGTGTACGACCACGACCTCCGCATCGTGCACGCCGACGGCGCGGGGCTCGAGCGGCTCGGTCGGGATCCCGTCGGCGCCCTCGGCCGGCCGGTCGCGGACGTCCTCGCGCTCGACGCCGGCCACGGCTCCACGCCCGCGCTCCGCGCCGCGCTCGGCGGCGAGACCACCGTGATCGCCTACCGCGCCTCGATGTCCGACGCCGCGGTGGAAGCCGAGCTGAGCCCCGTCCGCGACGCCGAGGGCCGCGTCGTCGGCGGCCTGGCCTGCGCGGTGGACGTCTCCGAGCGCGAGGACGCGCGCCGTGCCCTCCGGCGCATCGAGCGGGAGCATCGCCTGGCGGTCGAGGACGGGTCCGACGTCGTGACGGTCTGCGCGCCGGACGGCACCGTCCGCTGGATCTCGCCGTGCGTGCGCGCGGTGCTCGGCTGGCGGCCGGAGCAGCTCGTCGGCCGCCCCCAGCGCGAGCTGCTCCATCCCGACGACCTCGCCGACGTGCGGCGCGTCCTCGTCGCCGCCGTCCTCGCGGGCCGCCCGGCCACCTGGACCGCCCGCCACCGCCACCGCCACGGCCACTGGGTGTGGTGCGAGACGCGCCTGCGGTCGGCGACCGGCCGCGCCGACGAGCAGCGCGTCATGGCCCCGGGGGCCGCAGACGCGGGGACGTTCGTCACCGTCAGCCGCGACGTGACGGCCGACCGGGAGCGCGTCGCGGCGCTGCGCGCCCTGCGCGCGGAGCGGGACGCGCTGGCGGCCGAGGTCGCCGCCCTGCGCGTGCGCGTGTCCTCCGACGGGGACCCGGACGGGCTTGCACGTTCTCCTACGGTGCCGTAGCCTACTCGCCGGTAACCCGTCGACCCGCCCCGCGAGGAGCGTCCCATGAGCACCACCACGGCGTCGCCCCGGTCCGTCACCGAAGCCCCCCTCCCCACCGACGTCCGCGTCGCCATCGTCGGCAGCGGCTTCTCCGGCCTCGGCACGGCCGTCGGCCTGCTGCAGGACGGGGAGCGCGACTTCGTCGTCCTCGAGAGCGCCGACGACATCGGCGGCACCTGGCGCGACAACACGTACCCGGGCTGCGCGTGCGACGTCCCGTCGCACATGTACTCGTTCTCGTTCGCCCCCAACCCGAACTGGTCCCGCTCGTTCGCCACGCAGCCCGAGATCTGGGCGTACCAGCAGCGGGTCGTCGAGCAGTTCGGCCTGCGGCCCTACGTCCGCACCGGCGCCGAGGTCCTCGAGGCGCGCTGGGACGAGACGACGCAGCGCTGGCACATCGACACGGTCCGCGGCAGCCTGACCGCCCAGGCGCTCGTGTCGGGCACCGGGCCGCTCTGCGAGCCGAAGTACCCGACGCTGCCGGGGCTCGACACCTTCGAGGGCACGACCTTCCACTCCGCCCGCTGGCGCCACGACCACGACCTGACCGGGGAGCGCGTCGCCGTGATCGGCACCGGGGCGTCCGCGATCCAGTTCGTGCCGAAGATCCAGCCGCAGGTGCAGGAGCTCACCCTCTTCCAGCGCACTCCGCCGTGGGTCCTGCCCCGGCCGGACCGCCCGATCGCCCGGTGGGAGCGGTTCCTCTTCCGCCACCTGCCGGGCGCGCAGCGCCTGGCCCGTCTGGGCGTGTACCTGACGCGCGAGAGCTTCCTGCTGTCGTTCAACTACGTCCCGCGGCTGCGCGAGCTGCCCCGCCGGGTCGGCCTGGCGCACCTGAAGCGGCAGGTCAAGGACCCGGTCCTGCGCGAGAAGCTGACGCCCGACTACCAGGTGGGCTGCAAGCGGGTGCTGATCTCGAACGACTACTTCCCCGCCCTCGACGCGCCGAACGCCGACGTCGTCACCAGCGGGGTGCGCGAGGTGCGCCCCCACTCCGTCGTCGACGGCGACGGCGTCGAGCACCCGGTCGACACGATCATCTTCGGCACGGGCTTCCACGTGACCGACCAGCCGATCGCGGAGCGCCTGCGGGGCGCCGACGGCCGGCTGCTGGCCGAGCACTGGGCCGACGGGATGGAGGCGTACCGCGGCACCACCGTGGCGGGCTTCCCCAACCTGTTCATGATGGTCGGCCCCAACACGGGGCTCGGGCACAACTCGATCATCTACATGATCGAGTCGCAGGTGGCCTACGTGCGCGACGCGCTGCGCACGATGCGCCGCCAGGGCCTCGGCGCGATCGCGCCGAGGCCGGCGGTGGTCGAGGAGGAGAACGCGGAGATCCAGCGGCGCCTGCAGGGCACGGTCTGGAACGAGGGCGGGTGCGCCTCCTGGTACCTCGACGCCCGGGGCCGCAACACCACGCTCTGGCCGGACTTCACGTTCCTCTACCGGCGCCGGACGGCCCGCTTCGACCTGGACCGGTACGAGACCGCGCCCGTCCGGGCGACCCCGCCGGCCGTCCCGGCCTGAGGCCGGCGCCCGGCCGGCGCGGCGCCCGCCAGCGCCGCGCCGGACCGCGCCGGACCGCGCGCGTCAGGCGACCCGGTGGACGTGGCGGGCGCGCCGGGCGCGCGCCCACTCCTCGGCGCAGCCGGCCGAGCAGAAGCAGCGCAGCCGCTCGTCGTCCTCGCCGGGCGGCGCCACCGCCACGGTCGGGTCGATCGGCAGCCCGCACACCGGGTCGACGACCGGCGCCCGGCCCGGCGTCCGGCGCACGTCGATCTCGTTGACCGTGAGCTCCTGGCGGATGCCGGGCACCTCGACGCGGCCGTACGGCTCGATCGTCGCCCACGGCGGGACCGTGGCGTCGGGGTGCTCGGCCATCAGGACCTGTCCCGGCTCCGCGCGGTCGCAGAGCCGCGCCGCGACGTTGATCACCGCGCCGACGTAGTCGTCGCCGTCGAAGATGATGACCCCGCCGCGGCAGATGCCGGTCCGCACGGGCAGCGGGCACGCGCCGCCCAGGTGATGCCGGATCTCGAGCGTCGCGGCGGCGATCGCCCCGCGGTCGCCGCTCGTCAGCATCACTCCGTCGCCGAGCCACTTCATGACGCGCACGCCGCGGCGGTCGGCCGCGCGGCGCACGACGGACCGCATCATCGAGAGCACGGAGACGGCCTCCTCGTCGCCGTTCGCCTCGGTGTACGCGCTGAACCCGCACAGGTCCAGGAACGCGAAGCAGCGATCCTGCCTCATGCGGCGGCGCGGTCGGGGCGGATGTCGAGGGCGGCGGACGGCATGGGCGCGCTCGCCGCCCATGATGACAGCCGCCCGAAGTGTGCGCGAGGACACATGGCCGGACGGTGGCTCGCCGGTCGCGGCGGCCGGGACGGGCCGCGGCGCCCGCCGGACGCGCGGTCAGGCGCCGAGCGGGCCCTCGGCCGACGCGCCCTGCGGGCCGTCGGTCGAGCGCTCGGGCGCGACGTCCGAGACGTCGATGCGCGGACGGTCGCCCCAGAGCGACTCGAGCCGGTAGAACGCGCGCGCCTCGGGCACGAAGACGTGCACGACCACGTCGCCGTAGTCCGCGAGGATCCAGCGCGCCTCCTGCTCGCCCTCGGTGCGCTGCGGCAGCAGCCGCTCGCCCTCGTGCTTGAGGTCCTCGGTGATGCCGTCGAAGATCGCCTTGGCCTGGCGGTCCGTGCGGCCGGTGGCGATCACGAACGCGTCCGTGTACGCGGACGCGCCGCGCAGGTCGATCGCGACGACGTCGAGGGCGCGCTTGTCGCCCGCGGCGGCGGCGATCCGGCGCACGAGGCCCTCGAGCGCCGGGTCCGGCGGCAGCTGCTCGTCCGGGACCTCGGGGGCGGTGTGCTGGCTGATGTAGGTGCGCTTGCTCATTCGCTGTGCCCTCCACGGTAGAGCCCCAGGGAGCGGATGCGCGCCTCGACCCCGTCCGGGACCAGGTGCCGGACGGTCCGGCCGGCCCGCACGCGCGCCCGGATCAGCGTGGACGAGAGGCCGATCGGCGGCATCTCGAACGGCAGCAGCCGCTCCGGCGCGCCCAGCCGCTCGAGGGCGGCGCGGGCGCCCGCGTGGGTGTCGCTCCCCCGCTCCGCCACGCCGATCGCCGCGAACGCCAGGACGTCCTGCGGGCGGTGCCACGACTCCAGGCCGGCCGCGGCGTCGCCGCCCAGGAGCAGCACGAACTCGTCGTCGGGGGCACGGCGCTGCAGCTCGCGCAGCGTGTCCGCCGTGTACGACGGGCCCTCGCGGTGCAGCTCGACGTCGCACACGCGCAGGCGCTCCTCGTCCCCCGCGACGGCGAGGCGGCACAGGTTGAGGCGCTCCTCCGCCCCCGGATCGCCGTCGACGACCTTGTGCGGCGGACGCGGCGCCAGGACGAGCAGGACGTGGTCGAGGTCCAGGGCGTCGCGCGCGCACTCCGCCAGCACGAGGTGGGCGAGGTGCGGCGGGTTGAACGTCCCGCCGAGGATCCCGACGCGCACGCCTAGGACCGCACGTGCCCGTCGCCGCGAACCAGGTAGCGGTACGTCGTCAGCTCGCGCAGGCCGATCGGCCCGCGGGCGTGCAGCTTCTGCGTCGAGATGCCGATCTCGGCGCCCATCCCGAACTCGCCGCCGTCCGTGAAGCGCGTGGACGCGTTGACGTAGACGGCGGCGGAGCTGACGCCCCGCTCGAACGCCCGGATGGCGCCGGCGTCGCGCGAGACGATCGCGTCGGAGTGGCCCGAGCCGTGCGTCTCGACGTGGTCGATCGCGCCGAAGACGTCGTCGACCAGGCGCACGCCGAGGATCAGCGCCAGGTGCTCGGTGTCCCAGTCCTGCTCCGTGGCGGGGACGACCGTGGCGCCGCGCCCGTCGACGAGCGGCAGCGCGTCGGCGTCGGCGCGCAGCTCGACGCCGCGCTGCCCCAGCCGCTCGGCCATCGCCGGCAGGAACGCCGCGGCGACCTCGCGGTGCACGAGGACCGTCTCGGCCGCGTTGCAGGCGCTCGGGCGGTGGACCTTCGAGTTCTCGACGACGTCCACGGCCATGGCCAGGTCGGCGGCCGCGTCGACGTAGACGTGCCCGATCCCGGCCGCGGCGAAGATCACCGGCACGGTGGCGACGCCCTTGAGCGCCGCCTTCAAGCCCTCTCCGCCGCGGGGGACGATCAGGTCGACGTAGGCGTCCTGCGTGGCCAGCTCCGCGAGCTCCTCGCGCCCGCCGCCCGACACCAGGCCGATGCAGCCGTCGGGAAGCCCGGCCTCGGCCGCCGCGTCGGCGGCCACGGCCGCGAGCACCCGGTTGGAGTGCAGCGCGCTCGACGAGCCGCGCAGCACGATGGCGTTGCCGGACTTGATCGCCAGGGCGACCGCGTCGATGGTGACGTTCGGCCGCGCCTCGTACACGACCGCGACGACGCCGAGCGGGATCCGCTGGCGCTGCACCTCGAGGCCGTTGGGCAGGCGGTAGCCCTCGATCGTCTCGCCGACCGGGTCGCGCAGGGCGATGACGTCGCGGACGCCCTGCACGATGCCGGCCAGGCGCGCGTCGTCCAGGCGCAGGCGGTCCATGAGCGACGACGGCAGGCCGGCGGCCGCGCCGGCCTCCAGGTCGCGCGCGTTGGCCTCGAGGATCTCGGGGGCGCGCGCGAGCAGCGCGTCCGCGATGGCGGACAGCGCGGCGTCCTTCGTGTGCGTGTCGACGGCCGCCAGCCGGCGCCCGGCGGCGCGGGCGCGGCGGCAGACGTCGACGACGGAGCTGACCTCGGTCGCGGGCACGGACATGCGCCCATCCTACGAGGTCGGCCCGCCGTCCCGGGCGGCGTCTACTTGACCTCGCGGCGCAGGGTCCGCACGGTGCCGAGGACGAGCGGCACGCCGATCCACAGCAGGTGCGAGACGAGCAGGTGGCCCCAGCCGGACCCGCTCAGCTCGCCGCGGGTGAGCGGGTCGATGCTGCGGTTGGGGTCGAGCCAGTCCCAGGCGCCGTCGAGCGCCGTCACGAGCTCGCCCAGGATCGCGAAGACCGTCGGCACGGCGAAGTACGCGACGATCGCGGCGGCCGGCGCCATGAGCAGCAGGCCGAAGGCCACGCCCAGGACGATCCCCAGCTCGAGCGCGATCGCGCCCTGCCAGAGCAGGTCCCGCGGCACGTTCCAGGGGTCCGGCGCGTCGCCGACGGCGCCCGCCAGCGCGGCGCCGATCGCGCCCGTCGCCAGCCACACGACGACGGCGCCGGCACCGAGCACGAGCGCGGCCAGCAGCTTGGCGGCGATGATCCGGCCGCGGCGCGGCACGAGCGCGAACGTCGTCAGCGCCGTGCGCTGCGACCACTCGCCCGTCGCGGAGAGGATCCCGATGACCGGCAGCAGGGTGCCGAGCGGCAGCATCACGAGCTGCAGGACGTTGGACAGGTCGCGGTCCTGCGCGTCGCCGGTCAGCGCGCCGGCGACCGCGACGACGAGCGCCAGGAGCGCGCTGGCGATGAGCAGCCAGCGGCCGGCGCGGGTGTCGACGCCCTTGCGCAGCTCGACGCGGACGAGCCGCGACATCGGCGGGCCGGAGGCGCCGCGGGCGCGGGCGGCGGCGGGCGGGGTGACGGCGGCGGTGCTCATGCGATCTCCAGCGGGGCGTCGGTGCGGTCGGCGGGCGCGGCGTCGGCGCCGCCCCCGCGGGTCAGGGACAGGAACAGGTCCTCCAGGCCGGCCCGCTCGGCCACCCGGAGCTCGACGAGGGGGACGCCGGCGGCGGCCGCCGCGCGGCCGACGGCCTCGGGCGCGGCGTCGACCAGGTGGCCGCCGTCCGTCGTCGCCGTGGACGGCAGCCCGGCGGCGGCGAGCGCGCGGCGCAGGGCGGTCGGCTCGGGCGAGCGCACCACCACGCCGCCGCCGGCGAGCAGCTCGTCGCTCGTCCCCTCCGCCACGATCCGCCCGCCGGCGATCACGACGAGCCGGTCGGCGACGGCCTCGACCTCGTGCAGCAGGTGCGACGAGAGCAGCACGGTGCCGCCGCGGTCGGCGAAGTCGCGCAGCAGCCCGCGCATCCAGTGGATCCCCTCGGGGTCCAGGCCGTTCGCGGGCTCGTCGAGGACGAGGCAGTCCGGATCGCCGAGCAGCGCGTGCGCCAGGCCCAGGCGCTGGCGCATGCCCAGGGAGTAGTCGCCCGTGCGGCGGCCCGCGGGCTTGCCGTCCAGTCCGACGAGGGCCAGGACCTCGTCCACCCGCCGGCGCGGCAGCCCCAGCACGGCGGCGGAGAGCGCCAGCACCTCGCGGCCGGTGCGGCCGGCGTGCTGCGCGCTCGCGTCGAGCAGCACGCCGATGCGCCGCCCGGGCTGCGGCAGCGCGGCGTACGGCACGCCGTCGACGGTCGCGCGTCCGGACGTCGGGGGCGTCAGCCCGCAGAGCATCCGCATCGTCGTCGACTTGCCGGCGCCGTTCGGGCCCAGGAAGCCCGTGACGGTGCCCGGCTCGCAGCGCAGGCTCACGTCCTGCACGGCCACGTGCTCTCCGTAGCGCTTCGTCAGGTGCTCGCAGACGATCATGTGGCCACCTTCGCGCGGCACGGGCGCCCGCACATCGGCCGTCGGTCGATGCCGTCGTCGACCTTGGTCGGTGGTGCCCCCGCCGGGCGGACCGTACGCTGGCCTCCGTGGCCACCACGACCGCCTCCGACGCGCCGCGCCGCCGTCGGCTCCTGCCCGCCTGGCTGGTCGACGACGCGGCCGAGGACGCCGCGCGCCGGCCGCGCCGCCGCACCGCCCGCGACTGGACCGTCGACGTCGTCGCGTTCCTCCTCGCCGCCGCGCTCGGGGCGTACGGGTTCTTCGACGTCCACCCGGACGGCGTCGACGGCGACCTGCTGGCCTGGATCGACGTCGCCGCCGGCGTCGGCTTCACCGTGGCCCTGTGGTGGCGGCGCCGCTGGCCCGTCGCGCTGCTCGTCGCGGCCACGCCCTTCGGCGTGTTCGCGTCGTCGGTCGGCGGCGCCGGCATGGTGCTGCTGTTCTCGCTGGCGGTCCACCGCCCGCTGCGGCTGGTGGTGCCGCTGTCGGTGCTGCAGCTGGTGCTCGTCGTGCCGTACGTCTGGCTCTTCCCCGAGCCCGGAGTCCCGGACTGGGTGCTCGTCCTCTTCGTCTGCATAACCCTGACGGCGGTCGTGGCCTGGGGCGCGGTCGTGCGCTCGCGACGGCAGCTCGTGGCGTCGCTGCGCGAGCGGGCCGAGCGGGCCGAGCGCGAGCAGCAGCTGCTCGTCACGCGCGCCCGCGACGCGGAGCGGACGCGCATCGCGCGCGAGATGCACGACGTCCTGGCGCACCGGATCTCGCTGCTCTCGATGCACGCGGGCGCGCTCGAGTTCCGTCCCGACGCCCCCGCCGACGACGTCGCGCGGGCCGCGGGCGTGATCCGCGCGAGCGCGCACGAGGCGCTCGAGGACCTGCGCGAGGTCATCGGCGTGCTGCGGCGGGACGACGCGTCTCCCGGCCCGGAGCGGCCCCAGCCGACGCTCGACGACCTGCCCGCGCTGCTCGACGAGTGCCGGGCCGCCGGCGCGCAGGTCGACGAGCGGGTCGCGCTCCCCGCCGAGGTCGCCGTGCCGCGCAGCCTGGGCCGCAACGCCTACCGCGTCGTCCAGGAGGGCCTGACGAACGCCCGCAAGCACGCGGCGGGCGCGCCGGTCCGGGTCACCGTCTCGGGCGTCCCGGGCGGCGGCCTGGAGGTGGAGGTCCGCAACGCCGCGCCGCCCCCCGAGCGCCCGCCCGCCCCGCCGGGCGCGGGCACCGGGATCGTCGGCCTGCGCGAGCGCGTCGAGCTGGCCGGCGGCGACCTGACGCACGGCCCGACCGTCGACGGCGGCTTCCGCCTGCGAGCCTGGATGCCGTGGCAGCCGTGACTCCCGACGCCCCCGTCCGCGTCCTGATCGTCGACGACGACCCCCTCGTCCGCTCCGCGCTGGCGATGATGCTCGCCGGCGCGCCCGAGCTGCGCGTGGTCGGCGAGGCCGCCGACGGCGCCGAGGTGCCCGCCGCGCTCGACGCCCACCGCCCCGACGTCGTCCTCATGGACATCCGGATGCCGCGCGTCGACGGCCTGGAGGCCACCCGCGCGGTCCGCGAGCGCGCCGCCCGCGACGGCGGCCGCCCGCAGGTCATCGTGCTGACGACCTTCGACGCGGACGACCACGTGCTCGGCGCGCTCCGCGCGGGCGCCGCGGGCTTCCTGCTCAAGGACACGCCGCCGGCCGAGATCGTCCGCGCGATCCGGCTGGTCGCGGCCGGCGAGGCGATGCTCTCGCCCGGGGTCACCCGGCGGCTGATCGACCACGTGGCGGACGCCGGCGCCCAGGACCGCCGGGCTCGGGCCGCCGGCGCGCTCGCGGAGCTGACGGAGCGCGAGCTCGAGGTCGCCGTCGCGCTGGGCCGCGGCGCCGCGAACGCCGAGATCGCCGCCGAGCTGCACATGAGCGTCGCGACCGTGAAGGCGCACGTCTCGCGGCTGCTGCAGAAGCTGGGGCTGACGAACCGGGTGCAGGTGGCGCTGCTCGTCCACGACGCGGGGCTGGACGCGGCGTCGTCCGCCCCCGGCAGGTAGGCGCCGCGCCGAAGCGGGTGGCGCCCGGAGCCGGGCGCGCGACGACGGCCGGCGCGCGTGCGGGCGGCCGGCGCGCCGAGCGGTTCCGTGCCGGCCCTACAGCAGGACGAGGCGGTCGCGGTGGACCGCCTCCTCGGGCGCCGTCGGCAGCAGCTCGCGCACCCGCGCCGTCCGCTCGCCGGCCACGCGACGCAGCGCTCCGGACGCGTAGCCGCTGATGCCCTTCGCGACGGCCTCGCCCGCGCAGCGGATCTCGACCGCGTCCCCGGCCTTGAAGTCCCCGGTCACCCCGACGACGCCCACGGGCAGCAGCGAGGTGTCCTCGGCGGTCAGCGCGCGGCGGGCGCCCGCGTCGATCTCGATCGTCCCGCGCGACGGGCGGGCGTAGCGCAGCCACAGCTTGAAGCTCGACCAGCGGGCGTCCCCCGCGACGAACCGCGTCCCCTCCGCCTCGCCCGCCAGCACCCGGCGGATGGCGTCGGGGCGCAGCCCGTTCGCGACGACGGTCGGGATGCCGGCGGCGGCGGCCATGTCGGCCGCCAGGGCCTTCGACCGCATCCCCCCGGTGCCGAGCGACGACGTCGTCGTGCCGACGTCGTGGTCGGCCAGCGCCTGCTCCACGTCGCGCACCTCGTCCACGAGCCGGGCGTCGGGGTCGCGCCGCGGGTCGGCGGTGAACAGCCCGTCCGTCGAGGTCAGCAGGACCAGCCGGTCCGCCCCGAGGAGCATCGCGATCTGCGCGGCGAGCAGGTCGTTGTCGCCGAACGAGATCTCCTCGGTCGTCGTCGTGTCGTTCTCGTTGATGACGGGCACGGCGCCCAGCTCGACCAGGCGGTGCAGCGTGCGACGGGCGTTGACGAACGCCTCGCGGTCCCCCAGGTCGTAGCGGGTCAGCAGCACCTGCGCCGCCGTCCGGCCCTCCGCCGCGAACAGGTCGTCCCAGTCGCGGAAGAGCCGGCCCTGCCCGACCGCGCTCGCCGCCTGCAGGGCGTCCATCGTGGTCGGCCGGGCGGCGAGGCCCAGCTCGCGGACGCCGCGGGCTATGGCGCCGCTCGACACGAGCACGAAGCGCTCGCCCGCGCCGTGCCGGACCGCCAGGGTCGCGACGAGCGACGCGAGCGAGTCGCGGCGCAGGGCGCCGTCCTCGTCGACGACGACGCTCGACCCCAGCTTGATGACGGTCAGGGACATCTCGCGCCCCAGCGTAGTCCGGCGGCGCCGGAGGACGCCGTCCGCCGCGCGGGGCGACGGCCACGGCCCGGCGGGGCTAGTCCTTGACGAACCCCTCGTCGCGCAGCCACTCGCGCGCGACCTTGTCCGGCAGGACGCCCTCGATGTCGACGCGCGCGTTCAGGCGCTGCATCTCGCGCGTCGTCAGCTTGTCCGCGACGGGCTTCATGACCCGCTCGATCTGCGGGTACTCCTTCAGCAGGTCGCCGCGGAGGTTCAGCGCCGCCTGGTAGATCGGGAAGAACTTCCGATCGTCCTGGAGCGGCAGCAGGTCGAGGCCCTCGACGCGGCCGTCGGTGGTGAAGACCTCGCCGAACGTGCAGGTCCCGTTGCCGGTCTGCGAGTAGATCAGGCCCGTGTCGAGGCGCTTGATGCGGTCCTTCGGGATCCGCAGGCCGTACTTCTTCTGCAGGCCCGGGAGACCGTCGGGGCGGTTGGCGAACTCCGACTCGACGCAGAACGTCAGGCCCTTGCCCTTCGGGCTCGCGATCAGGGCCTTCAGATCGCCGAGCTTCGTGATGCCGAGCTCCTCCGCCTTCGCGCGCTTGATCGCGAACGCGTAGGTGTTGTTCAGCGGCGCCGGGTCGATCCAGGCGAGGTCGTTCTTGCGCGCGTCCTCCTCCTTCACCGCCCGGAACTGCTTCTCCGTGTCGGCGATCGGGTCGGCGTGGCCCAGGTACGTGATCCAGGCGGTGCCGGTGTACTCCCAGTTCGCGTTGATGTCGCCGCGCTCGATCGAGCTGCGGACCGCCTGCGACGAGACCAGACCCGTCTGGTCCCAGACGTCGGCGCCCTGCGACCGCAGGTATTGGACGGCGATCTGGCCGAGCACCTTCTGCTCGGTGAAGTCCTTGGACCCGAAGGCGATCTTCGCCCCCTTCAGCGGCCCGTCGCCGCCGCCGCTGTACTGCGCGCCGCAGCCGGCCAGGGCCGAGGCCCCGAACGCCGCCGCGGCCACGAGCGGGAGCACGCGCCTCATGCCGTCTCCCCCGTTCGCAGGCCACGCGGGCTGAGCGACCGCTCCGCGATCCCGGCCAGCCAGTCGATCGTCACGGCCAGGGCCGCGGCGAGCACGGCGCCCGTGAGCAGGACGGAGTCGCGCTGGTTCTTGATCCCGTCGTTGATGATGTCCCCCAGACCGCCCGCGTTGACGAACGTCGCGAGCGTCGCGGTGCCCACGAGCAGCACGAGCGACGTGCGCACGCCCGCCAGGATGATCGGGACGGCGAGCGGCAGCTCGACCCGGCCGAGCACCTGCGCGCGCGAGAAGCCCTGACCCCGCGCCGCGTCGACGAGGGCCGGGTCGACGTTGCGCAGGCCCTCGTAGGTGTTGCGCATCACCGGCAGGACGCTGTAGAGCACGAGGCCGACGTAGGGCACCCACGACTTCAGGCCGAAGACGACGGTGAGCAGCACCAGAACGCCGATGACCGGCGCGGCCTGGCCGGCGCTGAAGAGCGCGTTGACGACGATCGAGACGATGCGGATGCGCGTCCGGGTGAGGAGCACGCCGAGGGGCACGCCGATCGCGAGCACGGCGAGGGCCGAGATCGCGACGATCTTCAGGTGCTCGACGATCGCGCTGCGGACGTTGCCGTCGAACGCGTGCGCGCTGTCGGCGCCGTCGCCCGCGAGCGCGGACACGGTCAGCGGATCGGTCTGCTTGCCGACGAGCACGTAGGTCCCGACGAGCGCCACGACCACGACGAGCGGCGTGACGAGCAGGCTGAGGTTGCGTCGGGTCACGCCTCCGCGCCCTCCTCGGCCTCGCGCCGCTCCGCCTCCTGGCGGTCGAGCGCGGCGCGGATCTCGCGACCGTCGATCTCGCCGGTGATCTCGGCGACGGTGCGGACGGGCGCGGCGTCGGGCTGCTCGGCGACGGGCCGCACGTGCGTCTCCTCGAGCGCGTCGGTCACCTGGTCCAGGCGGACCGCGCCGATGTAGGCGCCGCGGTCGTCGACCGCGGGCACGACGCCGGTGCCGGAGGACAGCATCTCGTCCATCGCGTCGTGCAGCGTGGTGGTCGCCATGACGACGCCCGAGACGGGCTGGCCCTCCAGATCGGGACGGCCGGGACGCTCGGCGAGCTCCTCGCGGTGCAGCCAGCGCTGCGGGCGCTTGGCGCCGTCGAGCAGCAGCGCGTAGTCGTAGCCGGACGCGTCGAGCTGGCGGATGATGGCGTCGTAGCCGTCGGGCTGGGTGAACGCCGGGTAGCGCTCCAGCTCCAGGTCCTCCACGCGCACGAGGTGCAGGCGCTTGACCGCGGCGCCGCCGCCGATGAACGAGCGGACGTAGCGGTTGGCGGGGTCGGCCAGGATCTCGTCCGGCGCGCCCTGCTGCGCGATGCGCGAGCGCTCCTGCAGCACGACGACGCGGTCGCCGAGCTTGATCGCCTCGTCGATGTCGTGCGTGACGAAGACGATCGTCTTGCGCACGCGCCGCTGGATCTTCAGCAGCTCGGACTGCAGGCGGTCGCGGGTGATCGGGTCGAGCGCGCCGAACGGCTCGTCCATGAGCAGGATCGGCGGGTCGGCCGCGAGCGCGCGGGCCACGCCGACGCGCTGCTGCTGGCCGCCGGAGAGCTCGCGCGGGTAGCGGGTCGCGAACTCGTCCTCGGGCAGGCCGACGAGCTCGAACAGCTCGCTCGTCCGCGCCGCGATCCGCTCGCGCTTCCAGCCGAGCAGGCGCGGGACGGTCTCGATGTTCTGCCGGATCGTCAGGTGGGGCAGCAGCCCGGCCTGCTGGACGACGTAGCCGATGTGCCGGCGCAGCACGTCCGTCTTCATCTCGGCGGTGTCCTTGCCGCCGATCAGGATCTGGCCGCCCGTCGGCCGGACGAGGCGGTTGATCATCCGCATCGTCGTCGTCTTGCCGCAGCCGGACGGGCCGACGAAGACGACGATCTCGCCGGCGGGGATCGTCAGCGAGAAGTCCTCCACCGCCGGGGCGGGCGCCCCGGGGTACCGCTTCGTGACGTTCCGCAGCTCGATCGAGACGGCGTCGCCCGAGGCCATGGCGTCCCGCAGGGACGACGCGGCGGGCTGGGTGGCGGTCGGTTCAGGCACGGATCCCCTTCGAGACGGTGGCGCGGCCGACGAGCGCGAGGAGCGCGTCGAAGACCAGCGCGATGACGATGACGCCGACGGTGCCGACGACGACCTGGTTCGTGGCGTTCGCGCCGCCGAGCTGCGAGAGCCCGGAGAAGATGAAGCGGCCAAGGCCCGGGCCGTTGACGTACGCGGCGATCGCGGCGATGCCGACGACGAGCTGCGTGGCGGTGCGCAGGCCGGCCAGGATGACCGGCCAGGCGATCGGCAGCTCGACGCGGATCAGGCGCCGGACGGTGCTCATGCCGAGGCCGCGGGCGCTGTCGAGCACCATGGCGTCCACGCCGCGCAGGCCGACGATCGTGTTGCGCACGATCGGCAGCAGCGCGTAGAGCACGAGCGCCACGACGACGGGCTGCACGCCCAGGCCCATGATCGCCAGCAGCACGCCCAGCAGGGCGAACGCCGGAAACGTCAGCAGCAGCGACGCGATCCACAGCACGACGCCGGACGCGGCGGGTGAGCGGTACGTCGCCACACCCAGCGCGACCCCGATCACCGTGGCGATCGCGATCGAGAGCGCGACCACCCAGACGTGCCCCCAGGCGAGCTGGAGGATCGAGTCGAAGTTGTCGCCGACGTACTTGAACACGGTCGACGCGAGGGGTGGCGCGGTCACTTCATACAACCTAACGAACGCGAAAACGTCATGCCCTGTTGTCGAATTGCACAACCGCGGGTCGCAGGACGCACCGGTCCGGGCGGACCGCCGTGCACGGCGCACCCGTGACGGCGTTCACGCGCGCCGCGCGTCACACTGGTGGACGTGAGCGACGTGGTGCCCCGACCGGCCACGCCAGAGGACGAGCCCGCGACCCCGGGACCGTCGTCCCGCCCGCGCGGCCCGCGTCTGGGCAGGGAGCTGGAGCTGCTGCGCGGCCTGGCGTCGGACGCCTCGGGCGACGGCCTGGGCGTCGTGCGGCTGGCCGCGCTCGTGGGCCGCGACAAGAGCCAGGTGTCCCGCAGCCTGCGCGCGCTCGTCGACACCGGGCTCGTCGAGCGCGACCCCGCGACGGGCCGCTACCGGCTCGGCCTCGAGGTCTACGCGCTGGCCGCGGCCACCGCGGAGCGGCGCCTGCTCGCCACCGCGCCCGACATCCTGCGGCGCCTCGCGGCCGAGCTCGACGAGACCGTCCACCTGTGCACGCTCCACGGCGTCGAGGTGCTGACGCTGCGCTCGGAGTCCCCGCCGGCCCGGGCGACCGCCTGGGGCGCGTGGGAGGGCGAGACCGCGCCGGCGCACGCGACGAGCGCGGGGCGCGTGCTGCTGGCCGGCCTGTCGCCGTCGGCCCTGCGGGACCGCTTCCGCGACGCCGAGCTCGCCGGCGTGGCGCCGCGCAGCGCGGTGCAGGACCTCGACGGCCTCGTCCGCGTCCTGGCCGAGGTCCGCGCGGCCGGCACCGCCGTCGTCCGCGAGGAGCACGAGGAGGGCGCCGTCGGCGTCTCGGCCCCGGTGCACGACTTCCGCGGCGAGCGCGTCGCGGCCCTGAACGTCAGCGGCGACCGCGTGCTGCTCGAGCCCCGCGTCGAGGAGATCCGCCCGCGGGTGGCCGCGGCCGCCGTGCGGCTGTCGCGCCTGCTCGGCGCCCGGCCGACGTCGGACGGCGCGCTGCCGCGGCGCCCGACGTAGGACCCGCCGCGACGAGCTCCGGCGGGCCGGACCGGTCGACGGACGAGGCCGGAGGGCGCCACGACACCCGAACGGCCGCCGACGGTCGGGGCCGGCCGACCGGGGCCGCGTCGGTCTGCCCCGGTGGGGCCACACGGCCCGGGCCCGCGTCGGGCTCCCTCGGTCGGGTCGGGCTCCCCCGGTCGCGTCAGGCTCTCCGGTCGGGTCAGGCCTCGGGGTCGAACTCGAAGACGACGCCGGCGATCTCCACGTCGTCGCCGGGCTCGAAGCCGGCGTTCTGGAGCGCCTCGATGACGCCCATCCGGCGCAGGCGCGACTCGACGTACTCGAGCGACTCCTCGTTCTCCAGGTCGTGCCGCGCCATGAGCCGCAGGATCCCGGGACCGTCGACGCGGAACTCGCCCTCGCCCACCTGCTCGACGTTCCAGTCGCGCGTGGCGACGGGCCGGTAGACGCGGTGCTCGGCGAGCGGCTGGGTGGCGAGCTCGAGGTGCTGCGCCTCGTCCGCGCCGCGGTACGGCACGGTGCGCAGGAGCAGCGCGCGCAGCTCGTCGAGCCCCTGGCCGGTCGCGCTCGACGTGACGAGGACCGGCACCTCGTCGTCCGGGGCCTCCTCCCACTCCTCGCGCGGCCCCGCGTCGGGGTTCAGACGCGCGTGCCACTCCCGGCGGGCCTCCTCGGCGACCTCGGGGGCGACGAGGTCGGCCTTGCTCAGCACGAGCACGCGCGGCAGGGCGGCCAGGCGCGCGTCGTACGCGGCGATCTCGGCCTCGATGGTGGCGTGGTTCTCGAGCGGGTCCGTCCCGTCGAGCGGCTGCAGGTCGAGGACGTGGACGAGCATGCGGCACCGCTCGACGTGCGCCAGGAACTCGTGTCCGAGCCCCTTGCCCTCGCTCGCGCCCTCGATCAGGCCGGGGATGTCGGCGAGCACGAGCTGGCGGGTCTCGCCCTCGATCGTGCCCAGCACCGGCTCGAGGGTCGTGAAGGGGTAGTTGGCGACCTTCGGCTGGGCGCGCGTGAGGCGTGAGATCAGCGACGACTTGCCGGCGTTCGGGACGCCGATCAGGCCGACGTCGGCGAGCAGCTTCAGCTGCAGGTCGATCCACCCCTCGTCGCCGGGCAGGCCCCGCTCGGCGAACCGGGGCGCCTGCCGGGTCGGCGACGCGAACCGGGCGTTGCCCCGCCCGCCGGATCCGCCCTTCGCCACGACGACCCGCTGCCCGGGGACGATCAGGTCGTGCACCGCGCCGTCGAGGCCGGTGACCTGGGTGCCGGGCGGGACCTTCACGACGAGGTCCTCGCCGTCGTGCCCCTTCTTCAGCGCGCCCTCGCCGTGGCGGCCGCGTGGCGCCTTGTAGTGGACGCGGCGCGAGAACGACTGCAGGTCGCGCAGCGAGTCGTCGCAGACCAGCTCGACGTTGGCGCCCCGCCCGCCGTCGCCGCCGTCGGGCCCGCCCTTCGGCACGTGCGCCTCGCGGCGGAACGAGGTGCACCCGTCGCCGCCGTTGCCGCCCTGGACGAAGATGTGCGCGGAGTCGGAGAGCACCGGCAGATGGTGGCAGGTGCGCGCCGGCCGGCGCAGCGGGGTGCGGCGGGGCGATGACGCCCACGCGCGGCGGCCGGCTAGCCCTCCTGGGCCGTCGGCCGGATGAGGATGTCGTTGACGTCCACGTGCGGCGGCTGCCCGAGCGCCCACATCACGGCGCCCGCGATGTCCTCCGGCCGGAGCGCCTCGATGGTCGGGGCGTTCTCGAAGAACGGCGTGTCGACCATCCCCGGCTCGATCAGCGTGACCCGGGCGCCGGTGCCGTTGAGCTCCTGCCGCAGCGACTCCGCCATGGCGCCGACCGCGAACTTCGTCGACGAGTACAGGCTGCCGGGCAGCGGCCGGCGGCCGGCGACGGAGCCGGTCAGCAGCACGTGGCCCTTCGCGTCCGAGATCGCGTCGATCGCCGCGCGGATGGTCAGCGCCGCGCCGAGGACGTTCGTCAGCACCATGTCGCGCCAGTGCTCGGGCGTCTCCTCGCGGAACCCGCGCGCCGCCCCGAAGCCGGCGTTCGCGAACACGGCGTCGAGCCGCCCGAACCGCTCCTGCGCGGCGGCGACCGCCGCCTGCTGGTCCTCGAACGCCGTCACGTCGCACGTGACCGCGAGCGCGCGCTCCTCCCCCAGCTCGCCCACGAGCGCGTCGAGCTTGTCCCGCGACCGCGCGGCGAGCACCACGTCCCATCCCCCGTCGACGGCGGCGCGCGCGGTCGCCGAGCCGATGCCGGAGGAGGCCCCGGTGATGAGCAGCGTCTTGCGGTCGGTCATGGGGCGAGTCTGGCAGGGGACGGCGGGCGACCCGCCGGGATCGGCGGTCGCGGGCCGTCGGAGCGTCACGGCCCCGCGCCGGCGCGCCGGCGCCCGCGGACGCCGGGATACGGACGCCGGTACGCGGGCGCCAGGACGCCGATGCCGGTACGCGGACGCGGAGACGGGGCGCCGGAACGCGGACGCGGGACGCGGACGCCAGGCCCCGAGGTCAGGACCCGGACGCCAGCACGCGCACGCCCGGGACGCGCACGCCAGGACGCTCCCCCCGGGACGCGACGCCCGGCCCCCCGGGACGCGGACGCCAGGACGCGCACGCCAGGACGCTCACGCCAGGACGCCCACGCCAGCTCGCCGACGCCAGGACGCGGACGTGGCGGCCAGGGAGCGGCAAGGCGCGGTCACCAGCTCGCCCGCCCGGGTCATCGGATCGCCGTGCCGGCGGCCCCCTGCGCGATGGCCACCGCGAGCAGGGCGACGGTCTCCTCGGGACGCTGCGTCAGCTGCCGCCACGTCACGTGCTCCACCCGCACGCCGGACCCCTGCAGCCGCCACCGGCGCCGGCGGTCGGCCTCGAAGGAGCGCCGAGACCCGTGGAAGCGCCACGAGTCGACCTCCACGACGAGCCGCGAGTCCGGCCAGTACGCGTCGACCTCGAAGCCGGCGATCCGGACGTTCGTGCGCGGACGCGGGAGCGCGGCGCGGCGGATCAGGGCCTGCAGGACGCGCTCCGCCTCGGAGCGGGTGCGCGGGGCGCCGTCGTCGAGAACCTCGAGCAGCAGACGAGATCCGCGCCGCCGCGGGACGCGCGCCGCGGCGGCCCGCAGGTCCGCCTCCGTAGCGAGGCCGGCGGTCCACACGTCCGCCACCAGCCGCTCGATGTCGGGCTCGGTGCGCGAGGGCACGAGATCGAGGACCGTACGCGACGGCGCCGTCAGCGGAACCACGCCGCGCCACCGCGCGTCCTGGGAGTCGAGGGCCCGGGTGCGATGGGTGCGGATGCCCGCCACTCGCGCGTCCCGCCCGACGACCGTGACGACCAGCGCATCCGTGTGGCAGCCATCGAGTCCCCAGTGGGCGCCCGCGCTCTCGTGACTGAGGAGGGTGCCGGCGCCGCACGCCAGCACGGCCGCCAGCCGCCGTCCGTCCGCCGGCGGAGCGCTCGATCCGACCGCGAAGGCCGTCGGGTGGAGACGGTGCAGACGCCCCGAAGCGACCCGGCGCCGGATCGCGTGCCTGGACAGCCCGCATGCGCCGAGCTGCTCCCGACTGACGACGCCGTGCTGCTGGCCCGCGAACCACGCGACCGCATGATCCTGGTGGAGTCCCGCCGGCAGGTCGGCGACGCGGACCCCGCCGCGCATCTGGTCCCATCGCGGCCCGCAGACCCCCGAGTGTTCTCCGATCGCGCGCATAGCGCGCGATCCGCCCCTCTCACCGCGGGCTTGGGCTTGAACGGGACGGAACGCGCGGGCCATGCGCCGAGGATCGGCGGCCCCGGGATCGCCGGCCCGGAACGCGCCGGACCGGTGCGGCTCCGACACCGTCCCGGCGATGGTCGTCGGTGGTCCGGCACGTTCCGTCGCCACCGTCCCGCGCGGGACCCGCGGCGCCGCAGCACCATGCCCGGCTCCGCACCCGCCGCGCGGCCGACCCTCGGCCACGCGCGCGCCGGCCGCCGGCCGCACCGACACGCCCCACCGGTGCGGGTTTGCCGAGCCTGCCGCCCCGTCCGCTACCCCGCCCGCATCCAGCGGCTGACCCCGTAGCTCGCGGCCGCCCCGCTCGCCGCCACGAGCGCCGTCCCGATCACGCCGGACCGCGGCAGGTCGCGCGCGACCGCCAGCGTCGCCGCCAGGTCGGTCAGGTCGCCGTAGGCGCTCGTCCGCGCCCAGCGGAAGCCGCGCGCCGGGTCGTCGGCGGTGTGGGCCTGCGCCATGCCCACGAGCGCCTCGCGGACCGCCAGGCCGCGCAGGGCCACGGTCGCGGCCGGGGTGGTGCCGGCCTCGCCCATCCACGCGGCGCCCACGCGCGCCGGGACGGCGAGGGTGGCCAGCCCGAAGGCGATGCGCGCGAAGCCGATGGCGCGGGAGGCGTTGGCGGGACTCACGGACGGCATGGCCCGACCCTAGCGCCGCGGGTTCGACCCTCACCCCCTGCGCCCCGCGCCCGCCCCCAAGACGCGGCCGGCCCGCCCGGGACCCACCCCGCCCCCAAGACGCAGGCCAGCCCGCCCAGGCCCTACCCGTCCCGAGACGCGGCCGCCCCGCCCGGGCCCCGCGCGCCCCAAGACGCAGGCCGGCCCGCCCGGCGCCCACCCGGCCCAGGCACCCACTCCGCCCCGCCCGGCACGCAGACCGCGCCGCGCCCGCCCGCCCCGGCACGCAGCCCGGTCCGCCCCGCGCCGCCCCCGAAACGCCGAACGGCCCGCCGAAGCGGGCCGTTCGTTCCGCCGCCCGACGGGGCGGCGGCGCTGCAGGAGGGGGGTGCCTCAGTCGGCGGCGATCGCCTCGGGGGCCTCGGCGGGCTCCACCGTGACGACGCGGCCGCGCCAGCCGCGGTTGAAGGCGACGATGCCCGCGTCCTTCGCGAACAGCGTGTCGTCCTTGCCGATGCCGACGCCCTTGCCGGGCTTGAAGCGGGTGCCGCGCTGGCGGACGATGATCTCGCCGCCGGTGACGACCTGGCCGCCGAAGACCTTCACGCCGAGGCGCTGGGAGTTCGAGTCGCGGCCGTTGCGGGAGGAGCCGAGGCCCTTCTTGTGTGCCATGAGTTCAGGTGCTCCGTTCGGACGGTGGCGTCAGGCCGAGATCGAGTCGATCCGGATGCGCGTGAGCGGCTGGCGGTGACCCGCGGTGCGCTTGTAGCCGCGCTTCGGCTTGTACTTGAAGATGCGGATCTTCGGGCCCTTGGTGTGCTCGACGATCGTGGCGCCGACGGTCGCGGACTTCAGCGCGTCGGCGCCGATCGCGACGGCGTCACCACGGACGAGGACGGGCTCCAGCGAGACGGAGGCACCGGCGTCCCCGTCGAGCTTCTCGACCAGGAGTTCCTGGCCCTGCTCCACGCGGTACTGCTTGCCACCGGTCTTGACGATTGCGTACATAGGGCTGCTCACTCGGACGAGATGGGCTCTGCGGTCGCTCCGGAAGGCGGATCCTCCGGGGACGCGGCAGAGCGGCGCCCGCCACGGGTGCGGCGCCGGACAGAGGAGGATACGTCATCCGCGCCGTCCTCGTCGGCACGTGCCTGCGCACCCCCGCGGCCGCGACCCCCGCGGCCCCGCGAGCGACGCCCCGGCGCGGCGCCCTCGTCGCCGTCGGCCAGGGTCGACGGGTCGGCCTCCCCCGCCTCGACGGCCTCCACGGCGGCCACCTCGTCGGCGACCGCCACGAGCTCGTCGGCGGCCTCGGCGACCTCGGCGGCGGCCTGCTCGACGTCGTCGGCCCCGCCCGTGCGGCGCCGGCGGCGGCGCTTCGGCGGCGCGTCGGCCTCGCCGGCCGGGGACGCGTCCGTCGCGATGGCCTCGCGCGCGGCGTCGACCGTGCCCGCGTCCGCCACGCCCTCGTCGGCGGCGGCCACGACGGCCACGTCCGCGACGTCCGGTGCCGACGGGGCGTCGCCGGTGCTCTTGCGCCCGCGTCGTCCGCGCCGCGACCGCGACCGCGGGGCGTCGTCCGCCGCGTCGTCGGCCGGCGGCGCGCTCGCCTCGGCGGCCCCGGGGGCCTCAGCGGTGGCGCCCTCCCCGGCCCCGGCGCCCGCCGCCGGCTCGGCCGCGTCAGCCACGGCCACGTCGGCGGCGACGGCGTCGGCGGCCGCCGCCGCGTCGGACGCCGGCCCCGCGTCGACCATGGCCTCGTCCCGGCGGCTCTCGCCGCCGCGCCCGCGCGCCGCCTGACCGCCACGACCGCCGGAGCGGCCGCCGCTCTTGCCGCCGCCCTTCGCGGGCGGCTCGGCGCCCACGAGCGTGGCGCTCGCGGACGTGCGCCCGGCCCGCTCGATCTTCACGAGCTTCTTCTCGCCCACGTACGGCCCGCCGCCGGCCACGGAGACGACGTAGCCGCCGATCTTCGCGACGGCGTCGTCGACGTTGTACATGTGCGGCTCGACGATCTGCACGAGGACCTCCTCGCCCTCGCCGAACGGGATCGCGCGCTCGCGGACCTCGTCGATCGAGCCCTCCATCACGATCTCGAACTCGTCGAGCGGCAGCCGCTCCGAGCCTTCGAACACGAAGTAGCGGCCGGTCTGGGCCTCGAGCTGGTGCAGCACCTTGGCGCTCTGGCCGGTGAACTCGGTCACGACGCTCGGGTGCATCCGGACCAGGAACGCCTGGGCGCGCTCGGGGGCGCGGGCGGCGAGCTCGCGCAGGCGCCGCTCGAACTCGATCGCCAGCGTCTCCTCGGACTTGATGACGCCGTCGCCGTCGCACATCGGGCAGGCGCGGGTGATGACCTCGCGGGCGCCCTCCGTGACGTTCTGGCGCGTCATCTCGACCAGGCCGAGCTTCGAGATCTCGGCGGTGAAGGTCTTCGTCCGGTCCTCGGCGAGCTTGGCGCGCAGCGTCTTCAGGACCTCGCGCTGGTTGCGCGCGCGGGCCATGTCGATGAAGTCGATGACGATGATGCCGCCGATGTCCCGCAGGCGCAGCTCGTTGACGACCGCCTCGGCCGCCTCGAGGTTCGTCCGCGTGATCGTGTCCTCCAGACGGGCCTGCTTGCCCTTGCCGGTGAACGACCCGGAGTTGACGTCGATGACCGTCAGCGCCTCGCCGTAGTCGATCATCAGGTAGCCGCCCGAGGGCAGGTCCACGCGGCGGCTCAGCAGCCCGTCGATGACGTTCTCGACGTCGTAGGCGTCGAAGAGCGGCGTGGAGTCCTCCCACAGCTCGACCTTGTCGACGAGCTCGGGGGCGGTGCGGGTGAAGAAGCTCCGCAGGCGCTGGACCTGCTGCGGGTCGTCGACGATCGCCTTCTCGAACTCGGCCGAGAAGATGTCGCGGACGACGCGGACGGAGAGGTCGGCCTCCTGGAAGACCATGCACGGCGCCTTCAGCTCGGCGGCGCGCTGCTCGAGGACCTCGTTGAGCTTGAAGAGGTACGGCAGCTCGCGCTCGAAGTCCTCGCGGACGGCGCCGCGGGCGGCGGTGCGGACGATGGCGCCGCCGCCGTGCAGCTCGAGGTCCTTGACCTCCTTGCGCAGGCGGTTGCGCTCCGCGTCGTCGATCTTCTTCGACACGCCGACGCCCTCGCCCTTCGGCGCGTAGACGAGGTAGCGGCCCGCGATGGTCAGGTCCATCGTGACCCGCGCGCCCTTCGTCTTGAGCGGGTCCTTCGTGACCTGCACGACGAGCTCGTCGCCGGGCTTGATCAGGTCGGAGATGCGCGTCGAGCCGTCGCCGTGTCCGCGCCGGGCGATCTTGACGCCCGGCAGGCGGATCTCGTCGACGTGGAGGAAGGCGTTCTTCTCGAGCCCGATGTCGACGAACGCCGCCTCCAGGCCCGGGAGCACGTTGTCGACGCGCCCCTTGTAGACGTTGCCGACGATCGAGCGGTTCGAGCGGCGCTCGAAGTACAGCTCGGCGACGCGGTAGCCCGCGGCGGGGCTCTTGCGGCCGCGGCCGCGGCGACGCCGGCGACCGCCGGTGCTCTCGCCGCCGGCGTTGCTCGATGCCGTGTTGGCGGAGCCGCCCTTCCCGCCCTCGGCGGGATCGGTGGACTCCAGGAGCGCGACGCGGGTCTCTCCCCGGTCGACGCTCACGAGGACCTGTTTTCTCACGGTGACCTCAGTCGGTTCTGTCCACGGTCGGACCTCGTCGCGCCGCCGCCCGACCCTGGGCGTAGATCGCCTGAAGCAGGCCGATCCCCAGGTAGGTGGACAGCACGGAGGATCCGCCGTAGCTCACGAGGGGCAGCGGGATGCCGGTGATCGGCATGATGCCGACGTTCATCCCCGCGTTGACCAGCACCTGGAACAGCAGCATCGCGAGCAGGCCTGCGGCCAGCACGGCGCCGAAGAAGTCCCGGGCGGTCGAGAGGATGCGCAATCCGCGCCACATGATCAGGGCGTACAGGGAGAGGATCGCGGCCACTCCCACGAAGCCGAAGCGTTCGCCGGCCGACGCGAAGATGAAGTCGGTCTGGCTCTCCGGCAGGTAGTCGAGCTTCTGCTGCGTCGCCTCGTCGCCGCGCCCCGTCTTGCCGCCCGAGCCGACCGCGATCTTGGCCTGGCGCAGCTGGTAGGTGGGGTCGATGCCGCCGGCGTCGTCCGGGGCGTTCGGGTTGAGGAACGCCGTCAGACGGTCCACCTGGTACGGCTTGAGGACGTCGACGCCGGCGGCGGGCAGGACGCCCAGGACGCCGACGATGACGACGACGGCGCTCACGCCCAGCACCGCCAGGTGCCGGCCGGGCGCGCCGCCGATGACGAGCACGCCCGCGGCGATCGCCGCGTAGACGAGGCTGGTGCCGAAGTCGCGCGTGAGCGCGGCCGGCAGCAGCACGAGCAGCAGCACCCCCGCGGTGGTGGACCACCGGTCGGAGGCATGGCGGCGGTCGACGATGAAGCCGGCCGCCACCACGGCGGCGAGCACCTTGCCGAGCTCGGACGCCTGGAAGCTGAAGAACGGCAGCTGGATCGACAGCGTGGAGCCGTTGACCGGGTTGCCGAAGATGGCGACCGCGACGATGGACGCGACCATGAAGCCGTAGATCGGCCACCGGACGCGGGCCCACCGCGCGTAGTCGAGGCGGGACACGACGGCGGCGATGCCGACGCCGAGCGTGGCGTAGATCGCCTGGCGCACGAGGAAGGACGAGCCTTCCGTCGCGCCGCCGACGGCGACCACGGAGCAGATGGACAGCCCGATCGCGGCGAGCGCCAGGATCGGGTCGAAGGGCAGGCGGACGTCGACGACGTCCGCGGCGCTGCGCCGGCGACGCGGCACGCGCATGCCCAGGGGGGTCGCGGAGCGCGGGCTGGCCATCAGTCGACCCCGCCGCTCGCGCCCGGCTGGCAGGGCGCCTGCGCTGCGGACTGGTCGTACCACGTGCGCAGCATCTTGCAGACGACCGGCGCGGCGGAGGCCGAGCCGAAGCCGCCGTCCTCGACGGTCGCGACGACGACGATGGGGCGCTCGGGGTCCTCGACCATGCCGACGAACCAGCCCTGGTCGCGGCACGCGGTGCCGGTGGACTTGTCGCAGCGCTCGGCGGTGCCGGTCTTGCCCATCACCGGGTACGCCGACTGGTCCCACCCTCGGAAGACATCGGCCGCGGTGCCGGCCGTCGTCACGCCCGCCAGGCCCTTCTTGATGGCCTGCTTGAACTCGGTCGGGAACTCGACCGTGCGCGAGCCCTTGCGGCTCTCGAACGACTGCAGGAGCACGCCGTCCGGCGTCTCGACCTGCTGCGCCAGGTGCGGCGTCGGGAAGTGCAGGTTCTCGCGCACCTCGCCCGGCGGGTCGTACAGGCCGGCGTAGGCGTTGGCGAGCTGCAGCGGCGTGATCTGCAGGTCGCCCTGGCCGACGGCCAGGTTGACGTTGTTGCCGCGCTGGTACGGCTCGCCGATGGCCGCGACGAGCCCGCACGACGCGCGCTTCTCCTCGCGCCGGCACTTCTCCTCCGCCGCGTCGCGGCTCTTGCGCCACGCCTGGTCAGGGACCACGCCGGGGTTCTCGTTCGGCAGGTCGATGCCCGTCCGGTGCTGGAAGCCGAAGAGCCGCGCCCAGCGCTGCAGCGGCTGGTTGGGGTACGTGAACAGGTCCCAGCCGATCTCGTAGAAGAACGTGTCGGACGAGACCGTCAGGGCGTCCGTGACGTTCTGCGCGCCGTGGTCGACCATCCCGGCGTTGCAGAACTTCTGCTGCGCGGCGCCGTAGGTGACGCAGACGCCCGCGCCCTGGACGGTGTTCAGGTCGATGTCGCCCGACGCCAGACCGGCCGCGGCGGTGACGAGCTTGAAGGTCGACGCGGCGGGATAGCCGGACTGGATCGCGCGGTTGAACATCGGCGCGCCGTTGCGCTCGCTCGTCAGCCGCTTGAGCTTCGCCGGGCTGATCCGCTCGAACACGCCCGGATCCAGCGACGGGTACGAGCCCATGGCCAGCACGTCGCCGTTGCGCGGGTCGAGCGCGACGAAGGCGCCGCCGGCGCGCTTGTTCGTCTTGTCGTCGATCCGGCGGCCGACCTGCGAGCGCATCGCCCACTGGCCGACCTTCGTCAGCCGGCCGTCGAGGGTCAGGCGCAGGCGGTCGCCGGTCTTGGCCGGCGTCTCGGTGACGCGGCCCGTCGGCTGGTTGGCCGCGTTGACCTCGATCCGCTGCTCGCCGTCCTGCCCACGCAGGTACGAGTCGTACTCGTACTCCAGGCCGCTCTTGCCGATCCGCTGCCCCTGCTGCAGGCCGCGGTACTTCGGCTCCTTCAGCTCGTCCTCCGAGATCTGGCCGACCTGGCCGAAGATCTGGGCCGCGACGTCCTTCTCGGGGTACTGCCGCAGGTACTCCTTCGTGACGGTGATCCCCGGGAACTTCGCGGGGTTCTCGAGCACGTAGTTGCGGACCGCGGCGGGCACGTTCTGCGTCTTGAGCGGGACCGAGGCGTAGGGCAGCTGGACGATGCTCGCCACCACCCGCTGGTACAGGCGCTTCGGCGAGACCTTCAGCAGCTCGCTCGCGTTCTCGAGCTGGCGGACCAGGCCGGGCGAGGCGTCCTTCGAGACGTACAGGTTCGGGTTGCGCTGGTCCTTCAGCCGCGCCTCGGCCTCGCGCTGGGCCCGGGCCCGCCGACGGTCCGTCGCCTCGGCCGACTCGCGCGAGTAGCGGCGGCGCTGCGCCTTCGTGCGCGGCTCCATGAGCTGGTCGACGAGGTCCGCGACCTTCGCCTCCCACTTCGAGCGCTGCTGGCCCCATTCGCTGATGCGCGAGACGTCCTCGGGCGGGATCGCGTCGGCCGAGAGCGAGACGACGGTGGAGATCTTGTTGTCGACGAGGGTGCCCTCGCCGCCGGCCTTCCCGTTGCGGTCGACGATCGTCCCGCGCGGCGCGGCGATGCGGACGACGCGCGCCCGGTTCTCCTGCGCCTGGGCGCGGTACTCGTCGCCCTGGAGGATCTGCAGGAACCACAGCCGCAGGAAGAGCACCGCGAAGACCCCGAACGCGACGATGCCGAACGCCGCCACGCGGAGCGCGAGCTGCGGGGTCGGTGTCCTGCGATCACGGGAGCTCATCGGATGCGCACGTCGATGTCGGACGACGGTGTGCGCCGACCGTAGGTGCGGCGGCGCCGCCGGCGGCGCGCCTCCTCGGGAAGCATCGGGAGCAGCCAGCGCTTGATCCGATTATGCACGGGCACGGACAGCAGGGCGTCGATGAGCGCGTTCCCGGCGACGACGCCGACCATCTGCGAGCTCACGCGCGTGCCCTGCGTCAGCAGCAGCTCGATGACCCCGTAGAGCGCCAGCACGGCGATCGTGCCGAACAGGCCGACCACGAGCGGGACCAGGCTCGACTCCGGGTCCCGCAGCTCGCCCAGGCGGCCCACGGCGTACCCCGACAGGACGTAGACGAGCGGCGTCAGCCCCAGCTGGCCGCCGGCCATGACGTCGATGAGCAGCCCGACGCCGAAGCCGTAGGCGGCCCCGTGCAGCGGGCCGGCGAGCAGGCCGACCATCAGCAGGCTGAGCAGCGCCAGGTCGAGCTGCATCCCCAGGAACGACACGCGGGCGAAGAACGCCAGCTGCACCAGCACGACCACCAGCCCCAGCAGACCCAGGCGCAGCGCGGGCGCCGGCCCCAGGGCCGCGTGGTCCGGCAGGAGCGAGCGGCGGCGCGCGCGGGACCGCGACCGGCCGCCGGAGACGCGCGGCGTCATCGCGACGACGGGCTCGCGCCGCGGGTCAGGACCTGCACGATCTCGAGCTTGCGCAGGTCGACGAGCGGCTTCAGGTGCCCGATCTGGTCGTCGGTCTGCGGCTTCGAGACGCGCGTGATGCGGCCGATCGGCAGGTTCGCCGGGGCCTTGGAGGGGGTGCTCTGCCCGCCCTTGGTGGTGCCGGACGTCGTGACGAGCGCGCCCTTGCGGATGCGGACGCTCGAGCTGGCGTACCAGAGCTCGAGGTCGTCCCGCGCGCCGGCGCCGGCGCCGAGGACGGTGAGCACGGGGTCGGCGCCGTCGAGCCGGGCGCCGACGGCCATCCCCGGCGTGGGCAGCAGCGAGACGGTGGCGCTGCCGGGGCGGGCGGACGTGACGAAGCCGACGAGCCCGGCGCCCTTGCCGTCCGAGCCGACGACGGCCTGGTCGGTCTCGATGCCGTCGCCGGTGCCCTTGTCGATGACGATCGTGCTCGCCCACGCGGTCGGCGACTGGCCGATGACGTTCGCGGCCACGGGCGCGGCCGTCTCCAGCGCGGCGTCCCTGTCGAGCTTCTGCAGCGCCGCCATCTTCGGCGTGCGGCGGACGTCCGCCTGCAGGCCGGTGATCCGCGTGCGCAGGCCGGCCACCTCGCGGCGCAGGTCCTCGTTCTGCCCCTTGGCGTCCGCGGTGTCCCCGACCCAGTGCACGAGGTCGCGCACGGGCTTGAAGATCTTCGACGCGCCCTCGTTGAGCGCCCCGAGCGGCCCGCCCGACGCGCCGCCGCTCGCTCCGAACCCGGCGGTCACGAGCACCAGGCACACCACCACGAGGGCGGCGAGCACCATGCGGCGACGGCGGCGGGCGGCGGGATCGATCACGGATCGGCGGAGCGGGACGGGTTCGGGGTGCGGCGCGGAGGCCGGGGGTGCGCGCGGCGGGGGGAGCCGACGGCGGGACTAGTAGCGGCGGCGACGGCCGTTGCGCGAGTTGCCGCGGTGCATCCGGTGGATGACCTCGAACTCCTCGAGCGAGCGGCCGGAGCCGACCGCGACGCACGTCAGCGGGGACTCCGCCAGGTGCGCGGGCATCTGCGTCTCCTCGCGCAGGCGCTCGTCGAGCCCCCGCAGCAGCGATCCGCCACCCGCAAGCATGATGCCACGATCCATGATGTCGGAGGAGAGCTCCGGCGGCGTGCGGTCGAGCGTCTCCTTGACGGCGTCGATGATCGTCGACACGGGCTCCTCGAGCGCGTGCCGCACCTCCTCCGAGGTGATGACGACCGTCTTCGGCAGGCCGGACACCATGTCGCGGCCGCGGATCTCGGTCTGGATCTCCTCGGCCATGGGGTACGCCGAGCCGATCTCGAGCTTGACGTCCTCGGCCATCTGGGTGCCGATGAGCAGCTTGTACTCGCGCTTGGCGTACTGGACGATCGCCTCGTCGAACTCGTCGCCGCCGATGCGGACCGACTGCGAGACGACGATGCCGCCGAGCGAGATCACCGCGACCTCGCTCGTGCCGCCGCCGATGTCGACGACCATCGACCCCGTCGGCTCGGCGACGGGCAGGCCGGCGCCGATGGCCGCGGCCATCGGCTCCTCGATCAGGTACGCCTGGCGGGCGCCCGCCGAGATGGAGGCCTCCTCGACCGCGCGCTTCTCGACGCCGGTGACGCCGGAGGGCACGCAGACGACGATCCGCGGGTGCGCGAAGCGGTTCTGGTGCGCCTTCTGGATGAAGTGCCGGATCATCTCCTCCGTCACGTCGAAGTCGGCGATGACGCCGTCCTTCAGCGGGCGGATGGCCTGGATCGTGCCGGGGGTGCGGCCGAGCATGCGCTTGGCCTCGATCCCGACGGCGTGCACCTCGCCCGAACGGGAGTCGATGGCCACGACGGACGGCTCCGACAGGACGATGCCGCGGCCCCGCACGTAGACGAGGGTGTTGGCGGTGCCCAGGTCGACCGCCATGTCGCGGCTGCCGATCCCGGTGAGGTAGCTGAAGATGCTCATGCAGGCGGGGGGCTCCCGAGGACGGTGGCGAGTGGCCGACGCGGCGGCCGGGCCACCACGTGCTCCACCGCCGCGGAGCGGGACGGAGTGTATCAGAGCGTCGTGTGCGGACCGACCGGTGAACCGCACCGTGCACGCGCCCGAAACCGCCCTAGGAACCTGAGGATCCGCTCAAGATCGTCACAGGATCGCCTGGGTCGCGGACGGGCCGCTACCTGGGGTAGGAGCGGCGAGGCGCCAGGCTCAGCGGAAGATCATCGGCAGGCGGCGCGAGAGCAGCCCGACGGGGAGCCCCACGACCGTCCACCAGTCGCCCTCGACGCCGTCGACGAGCAGGCTGCCGCGCAGCTGGATCGCGTAGGCGCCGGCCCGCTCGCGCCACTCCCCCGTGCCGACGTACCACGACAGGTCGTGGTCGAACAGCGTGCGGAAGCGGACGAGCGTCGTGTCGGCCTCGGCGAGCAGGATCTCGGGCGTGCCGCCCTCGCCGGTCGACCGCGCGACGGCCGCCGCGGAGGCGACGTGGTGCGCCCCGCCGGACCAGCGGCGCAGCATCGCCAGGGCCTCGTCCTCGTCGGCGGGCTTCCCGACGGCGCGCGGCGTGCCGTCGGTGTCGTCGACGATCACGGTGTCGGCCCCCAGGACGACGGTCCCGGCCGGCTCGAGCGCCGCCACGGCCAGGGCCTTCGCCCGGGCGTTCGCGATCGCGACGGCGACGGGCTCGCCCGCCGTGGTCTCCTCCGCCCCCGACACCTGCACCCGGAAGGGCACCTGCAGCGTCTCGAGGATGGCGCTGCGCTGGGGCGAGCGCGACGCGAGGACCAACGGCCCCCGCCCCGGCCCGCCGGACCACGGCGGGGGCGTCACGGGGCTCAGCCCAGCTCGGCGAAGAAGCGCTTGATCTCGATCTCGGCGTTCTCGTCCGAGTCCGAGCCGTGCACGACGTTCTCGCCGGCCGAGATGGCCAGGTCGCCGCGGATCGAGCCCGGGGCGGCCTCGACGGGGTTCGTCGCGCCGATGACCTGGCGGCCGACCTCGACGGCGGAGTCGCCCTCGAGGATCGCGGCGACGACGGGGCTCTGCGTCATGAAGGACACGAGCTCGCCGAAGAACGGCTTGTCCTGCAGGTGGGCGTAGTGCTCCTCGACCACCGAGGTCTCGAGCTGCACGAGCTTGAGGGCGGCGATCTTCAGGCCCTTGCGCTCGAAGCGGCCGAGGACCTCGCCCACGAGCTGGCGCTGGACGCCGTCCGGCTTGACGAGGATGAGGGTGCGGGACATGGGTGTGGTGGTCCTCCGGCGACGGACGTCGCGGTCGGGAGCGGGCAAACGGACGCGGACAGTGAAGCAGCCGCGGACCGCGCCGTGATCCGCGCCCCGGAACGGCGTCCGCCGCGCGGGGGCGCGGCGGACGGTTCCGGATCAGTGCTCGTCGACGGGTTGCTCCACCCGGGGCCGCCGGCGGCGGCGCGGGGTGCGGCCCGGGATCTCGGTCTCGCAGTACGGGCAGATCCGCCACTCGGGGTCGAGCGGCTTGCCGCAGCCCGTGCACTGGTCGCGCAGCTTCTTCAGGCAGGACGGGCAGCGCAGGAAGTCCTTCTGCACCTGGTACTCGCAGTGCGGGCAGAGCAGCACGCCCGACTGGAGCAGGCGCGCCTCGGCGGCCTGCATCTCGAGCTCGCGCTCGCGCACGTCGTCCAGGTACTCCGGCGGCCGGACGACCATGTAGATGATCGTGCCGGCGAACGGCAGCACGAGCGCCGCGAGGGTCGCGGTGCCGATCAGGATCGGGTCCGTGATGCGCCGACGGGCGTCGGAGAACGTGTAGAAGACCAGCGCGAGCCAGATCAGGACGACGAAGAGCAGCAGCAGCTTGACGGCCGTGTCGAGCGTGCTGTTGGTGATGCCGAACATGGCGAGGGGATCGGGCATGGAGGTCACGAGTGCGGTAGTTCGCCGCCGGGGCGCGCGAATCCTTTGCGGGGTGGGTCGGGCGTCTAGACGAAGACGCGGCCGATCCCGTAGCCGATGGCGAAGAAGACCAGTATGACGACCGCGACGACGGCGGCGACGACGAGCACCATCCGCAGGACGGGGATGTGGTCGTCGGGGCGCGGCTCGGTGGGCGGCATGGCGGGTCTAGAAGCGGGCGCCGGGGCCGGCGTCCGGCCCGCGGCGCAGGTCGGCGACGAGGTGCAGGGAGCCGGTCGCGAGGACCGTCCCCGCGGGCCCGGCCAGTGTACGCGCCGTCCGCAGGCCGTCGTGGGCGTCGGCGGCCACGTGGACGGGGCGGCCCGGCAGCGCGCCGCGCGCGGCCTCGCCCAGGCGGTCGGCGGGCAGGGCGCGCGGGTTGCTCGGGCGCGTGACGACGACCTCGTCCGCCCAGCCGGCCACGGCGGCCAGCATCCCGGCGGGGTCCTTGTCGTCGAGCACGCCGACGAGCAGCACGACGGGGCGCGCGGGCGGCGCCGCGTCGAGCGCGTCGGCGAGGGCCTCGAAGCCGGCCAGGTTGTGGGCGCCGTCGTGCATGACGACCGGCCCGCCGTCCCGCCCCTCGTCGACGACCTCGAAGCGTCCCGGCACCGCGACCGCGGCGGCGACGTCGCGCTCGGCGGCCTCGTCGCGCGGCGCGTCCAGGTAGGCGTCGACGGCGGCGATCGCCGTGGCGAGGTTGCGGCGCTGGTACCGCGCCGCGCCGGGCGAGGGCACGTCGTCCCCCGGCCCGGCCGGCGCGTCCACGACGCGCGCGCCGAGGGCGGCGGCGTGGTCGGTGGCCACGCGGCGGGCGCCCGCCGGGAGCCCGTCGGCCAGCACGAGCGTGCCGCCGCGGTGCAGCACGGCCACCTTCTCCCCCGCGATCGCCTCGACGGTGTCGCCGAGCCAGCGGGTGTGCTCGAGCGACACCGACGTCAGCACGGCGACGGGCGCGCGCCCCGACGGCGGCGTGTCGGGCAGGACGTTCGTGGCGTCCCAGCGGCCGCCGAGCCCGGCCTCGACGACGGCGCACGTCACGCCGGCCTCGGCCAGCACCAGGAACGACGCGGCGGTGACGGCCTCGAACTGCGTCACCGGGCCGTCGAGCGCCCCGGGGTCGCCGTCGGGGCCTGCGGCGGCCTCGACCTCGAGCGCCTCGGCCGCCGCGCGCACGCGGGCGACCGCGGCCGCGAACGGCCCGGGTGCGCAGGGGGCGCCGCCCACGTGGACGCGCTCGCGGAAGCTGACGAGGTGCGGCGAGACGTACGCCCCGGCCCGGACGCCGCGGCGCTCGAGGAGCGCGGCGGCCATCGTCACCGTCGACGTCTTGCCGTTCGAGCCGACGACGTGGATCGCGTCGAAGCGCGCCTGCGGGTCGCCCAGGCGGCGCAGCAGGACGCGCATGCGGTCGAGTCCCGGGCGGATGCCGAAGAGCTCGCGGCCCAGGAGCCAGTCCTCGGCCGCCCGCAGCGCCGCCGCCGGGTCCTCCCCCGCGCCCGTCACAGGGTGCGCAGCTCCTCGCGGAGCTCCTCCACCTTCGCGCGCTCCGCGGCGATGATCTCGGCGGGCGCGCGCGAGACGAACTTCTCGTTGGCCAGGCGGGCCTCCGTGCCGGCGATCGCCTTCTCGATCTCGGCGCGGCGCTTCTCCACCCGGGCGCGCTCGGCCTCGGGGTCGACGTGCTCGCCGGCGAGCACGTCGACCTGGCCGCCCGGCACGGCGACGGTCACGGCCTCGCCGGCCGCGTCCGTCAGCTCCAGGCGGGCCAGCCGGGCGACGAGCGCCCGGGCGTCGTCGTCGTAGCCGTCGGCCGTCAGGCGGGCCTGCAGCACCGGCCCCGGCGGCACGTTCGCGGCGTTGCGCCACGAGCGGACCGTCGAGATCGTCTCGATGACGCGGCCCAGGCGCTCCTCGGCGTCGCCGTCGAGCAGGCGGTCGTCGGGCGCCTGCAGGCGCGAGACGGCGACGAGCCCGTCGGTGCCCGGCAGGCCGTCCCAGGACTGCTCCGTGACGAACGGGATGATCGGGTGCGCGATCTGCAGCGTGCGCCGGAGGGCCCAGGCCAGGACGCGGGCCAGGTCGGCGTCGTCCGCCGCGTCGCGGCCCTTCACGAGCTCGAGGTACCAGTCGCACAGCTCGCCGTAGACGAAGTCGTACAGACCGAGGGCGGCCTTCGCGAAGTCGAACTCGTCGATGCGCGCGGCGGTCTCGCGGGCGATCCGCTCGGTGCGCGAGACGATCCAGCGATCCTCGAGGCGCGTGGGCAGCGTCTCGCCGGTCACGCCCGCCGCGGCCAGGCCGGCGTCCGCGTCGGCCAGGCGGCCGACGGCGAAGCGGACCGCGTTCGAGAGCTTCGTGACGAGCTGCTTGCCCTGCGCGATCTTCTCCTCGGAGAAGCGCACGTCCTGGGTCGACGACATCGCGAGCAGGCCGAAGCGCACGGCGTCGGCGCCGTAGGCGGGGAACGCGCCGGCGTCGCCGGCCTTGCCGCCCTTGCCCTTCTTGGCGAACACCTCGGGACGGGGCCCGCCGTCGATGAGCGCGAGCGGGTCGATGCCGGTGCCGAGCGACTTGCTCATCCGGCGGCCGTCCGGCGCCTGGATGACGGAGTGGCAGTAGACGTCGGCGAACGGCACGTCGTCCGCGAAGCGCAGGCCCATCATCACCATGCGGGCCACCCACAGGAAGAGGATGTCGCGCGCCGTCGACAGGACCGACGTCGGGTAGAAGGTCCGCAGCTCGGGCGTGTCGTCGGGCCAGCCGAGCGTGGCGAACGGCCACAGGGCCGAGCTGAACCACGTGTCGAGCACGTCGGGGTCGCGCGTCCAGCCCTCGCCCTCGGGCGGCTCGACGCCGCAGTAGGTCTCCTCGCCGCGGTACCAGACGGGGATCTGGTGGCCCCACCACAGCTGGCGGGACAGCACCCACGGGCGGATCTCGCCGAGCCAGTTCAGGTACCGGCGGCGCTGGCTCTCCGGGTGGATGCGCACGCGCCCGTCCTCGACGGCGGCGATGGCCGGCTGCGCCAGCTCGTCCATCCGCATGAACCACTGCAGCGAGATGAGCGGCTCGATGCGCTGACCGGAGCGCTGCGAGAACGGCACGGTGTGCGTGTAGGGCTCCTCGCCGCGCAGGGCGCCCTGCTCGCGCAGCGCGGCGACGATCGCCTCGCGCGCCTCGGCGGCGGTCAGGCCCTCGAACTGCGGGGCGTGGCCGCCGGTGATGCGCCCGTCCTCGCCGATGACGTTCAGCTGCTCCAGGCCGTGGCGGTGGCCGATCTCGAAGTCGTTCGGGTCGTGCGCGGGGGTGATCTTCAGGCAGCCCGTTCCGAAGTCCGTCTTGACGTAGTCGTCGCCGATGATCGGCAGCTCGCGCCCGACGAACGGCAGCGTGACCGTGCGGCCGATCAGGTGGGCGAAGCGCTCGTCCTGCGGGTTGACCGCGACGGCGACGTCCCCGAGCATCGTCTCGGGACGCACGGTGGCCACCACGACCTCCGTCAGGTCGCCGACCGGCTCGGTCAGCGGGTACGCGACGGAGTAGAGGGTGTCGGTCTCCTCGCGGTCCTCGACCTCCAGGTCGGAGATCGCCGAGCGCGACCCCGGGTCCCAGTTGACGAGGTAGGTGTCGCGGTAGATCAGGCCCTGCTCGTAGAGCGCGACGAACACCTGCAGGACGGCGCGGACGTAGCCCTCGTCCATCGTGAAGCGCTCGTGGGCGTAGTCCGCGGAGCAGCCGAGCCGCCGGAACTGGCCGATGATCGTGCCGCCGTACTGCTGGCGCCACTCCTGCGTCCGGGCCACGAACGCCTCGCGGCCGACGGCCTCGCGGCTCGTCCCCTCGGCGACGAGCGCCTGCTCGACCTTCGTCTGCGTGGCGATGCCGGCGTGGTCGGTGCCGACCGTCCAGCGGACGTTCTTGCCGCGCATCCGGTTCAGGCGGATCAGCGCGTCCTGGATCGAGCCGTTCAGGGCGTGCCCCATGTGCAGGGCGCCCGTGACGTTCGGCGGCGGGATCGCGATCGAGAAGCTCTCGGCCTCGGGATCGTCGACCCGGGAGGAGAAGACGCCGGCGGACTCCCACCGCGCGAACACCTCCTCCTCGCTCGGAGCGGACTCGGGGCGCGACGGATCCGGCGTCTCGGGCATCCCCTCCAGTCTAGGTTCCCCCGGCGGCCGGGGGCGTCCGGCCGCGCGGGGCGGCGCGGGAGCGCGCCGGCGACGGCTCCGCCGCCCGCGCTAGTGGCGGTGCCGGCGACCGCCACCCAGGCCCGCGCCGGTCAGCGCGGCGCGGCGGCCGAAGCCCGCGACGTCGAGCTTGCCGACGAGGTCGCGCAGCTCCTGCTGCTCGCGGGCGGACAAGTTGGTCGGCAGCCCGCGACTCGTCTTCACGAGCTCGAGCGCGCGCTTGCGCTCGCGCGGGGAGAGCTGCTCCTGCCAGTGGGCGTTCGCCTCGCGCAGGATCTCGAAGACGAGCATCCAGGGGATGGCCCGCCGGCCGAGGCTGCGGGTGGCACGGCGTCGGATGAGCGGCATCCCCCGAGCCTAGAGGACCGGGCGCGCCGGCCCGCCAGGCCCGGTCAGCCGGCCTCGGCGGCCAGGCCGTCGCGCTCGTCGGCGACCGCCGCGGTGACGAGCGTCGGCCGGCGACCGTCCGCGATCGTCTCGCGCGTCACGACGCACTTGCTGACGTCCCGGCGGCTCGGCAGCTCGAACTGCACGTCGAGCAGCGCCTCCTCCAGGATGGACCGCAGGCCGCGGGCCCCGGTCTCGCGCTCGAGCGCCTTGTCGGCGATCGCGTCGAGCGACTCGTCCTGGAACACGAGCTCGATGTCGTCGAACGCGAAGCTCGCCTGGAACTGGCGGACGAGCGCGTTCTTCGGCTCGGTGAGGATCTTGATGAGGTCCTGCCGGCCGAGCTGCCGGACCGCGGTCACGACCGGCAGGCGACCGATGAACTCGGGGATCAGGCCGTACTCGACCAGGTCCTCGGGCAGCGCGTGCTCGAAGAGCCGGTCGGCGGCCACGTCCTTCGTCCCCTCGCCCGCGGCGTCCACGAAGCCGACGCTGCGGCGCCCCGTGCGCCGCTTGACGACCTCGTCCAGCCCGGCGAACGCGCCGCCACAGATGAAGAGGATGTTCGTCGTGTCGATCGTCAGGAACTCCTGGTGCGGGTGCTTGCGCCCGCCCTGCGGGGGCACCGACGCCTGGGTGCCCTCGAGGATCTTCAGGAGCGCCTGCTGCACGCCCTCGCCGGAGACGTCGCGCGTGATCGACGGGTTGTCCGCCTTGCGCGCGATCTTGTCGATCTCGTCGAGGTAGATGATCCCGGTCTCGGCCTTCTTGACGTCGAAGTCCGCGGCCTGGATCAGCTTGAGCAGGATGTTCTCGACGTCCTCGCCGACGTAGCCGGCCTCGGTCAGCGCCGTGGCGTCGGCGATGGCGAACGGGACGTTGAGGATGCGGGCGAGCGTCTGCGCGAGCAGCGTCTTGCCCGAGCCGGTCGGCCCGAGCATGAGGATGTTCGACTTCTGCAGCTCGACCTCGGCGTCCGGCCGCTGGGCCAGCCGCACCCGCTTGTAGTGGTTGTAGACCGCGACGGACAGGGTGCGCTTGGCGGCCTCCTGCCCGATGACGTAGTCGTCGAGGATCCCGTAGATCTCCTGCGGCTTGGGCAGGTGGTCGACGTCGAAGCCGCCGGGCTGCGCCGAGAGCTCCTCGTCGATGATCTCGTTGCAGAGCTCGATGCACTCGTCGCAGATGTAGACGCCCGGCCCCGCGATCAGCTTCTTGACCTGGCGCTGCGACTTGCCGCAGAACGAGCAGAGGAGCTGCTCGCCGCTCTCGGTGGCACGTGCCATGGGTGGTGCGTCTCCTTCGTCGAATCCCGTGCGGGGCCCGAGGTCGGGGGGTTACGCCTTCTCGATGACCCGGTCGATGATCCCGTACTCGCGGGCCTCCTCCGGGTCCATGAAGTAGTCGCGCTCCGTGTCCTTCTGGACCTTCTCGAGCGGCGTGCCCGAGTGGTGGGAGATGATCTGGTCGAGCTTGCCGCGCAGCTCGATGATCTCCCGCGCGTGGATGTCGACGTCCGTCGCCTGGCCCTGGAAGCCCGAGCTGACCTGGTGGATCAGGATCTTCGAGTTGGGGAGCGCCATGCGCTTGCCCGGCGCGCCGCCGGAGAGGATGACGGCGCCCATCGACATGGCGATGCCGACGCAGATCGTGCGGACCTGCGGCTTGATGAACTGCATCGTGTCGTAGATCGCCAGGCCCGCGTAGACGGAGCCGCCCGGCGAGTTGATGTACAGCGAGATGTCCTTGTCCTCGTCGTCCGAGGCCAGGTGCAGCAGCTGCGCGACGATGAGGTTCGCGATCTGGTCGTCGACGGGCGTCCCCAGGAAGATGATGCGCTCGTTCAGGAGGCGGCTGTAGATGTCGAACGCGCGCTCGCCGCGAGCGGTCTGCTCGACGACCATGGGGACCATCGGACTCATGCGGAGGTTCCTCTTCGGTGTGCGGGAAGGGGGTCCTGCCGGCCGGCGGCCGGCGGGGACGGAAGGACGAAGGACGACCTTCCACTGAGCGTACCAACCGGCTCCGGCGGTCCCGCCGGGGCGGACGGGTGGTGCGCGCCTGCGCCGCGGCGCCCGTCCGGGCGGCGCGGAACCGCCCGATCGGGAGCGCGGGACGGGCCGCCGGAGCGGCCCGCGCGGACGCCGGGAGGAGCGGGGCGCGCTGCGGCGCCCCGCCCGGCCCGGCGGACGGCTCAGGAGTCCGCGGACTCCTCGGCCGGAGCGTCGTCGCCCTCGGCCGGGGACGCGTCGGCGGCGTCGCCCTCGGCCGCCGCCTCCTCGTCCGCCCACGGACGGCCGCCGGCGCCGGCGGTCTCGCCCGGCTCGGGCGTCCAGAGCAGGCCGCGCGCCTTCGCGTCCTCGACGGAGACGGTGGTGGCGTTCTCGACCAGGCGGTCGATCGCCTGCTGCTGCGCGACGTCGCTCACGAGCTCGTCGCGGTGGCCGTCGCGCTCCAGGCGCTTGAGCAGCTTCTCCGGCGTCGTGCCCTGCTGGGCGGCCGGGGCGTTCAGGACGTCGAGCAGGTCGCCGTCGCTGGGGTCGATGCCCTCCTTCGCGATGTACGCGTCGACGGCGGCCTCCCGGCGCAGCGAGCGCCCGGCCTCGGGCGCGGCCTCGGCGAGCAGCTCCTCCTCCGTCTTGCCCGACATCTGGAAGTAGATCTCGCGCGAGATGCCCTGCTGGGCCAGCTGGTTCAGCGTGCGGTCGAGCAGCTCGCTGGCGCGGGCCTGGGCGAGCGAGTCGGGGATCTCGACCTCGGCCTTGAGCATGAGGGTGTCGATGACGGCCTCGCGGAACTCGCGGTCGATCGTCGCCGCGTCCTCCTCGGACACGCGCTGGGCGATGTCCTCGCGCAGCTCGTCGAGGGAGTCGACGCCGGCGGCCTCCTCGGCGAACGCGTCGTCCAGCTCGGGCAGCTGCTTCTCCTGGACCTCGTGGACCGTGACGGAGAAGACCGCCTCGACGCCGCGCAGGTGCTCCGCGCCGTAGTCGTCGGGGAACTGGACGGTGACGTCGCGCTCCTCGCCGGCCTTGGCGCCCTGGAGCTGGTCCTCGAAGCCGGGGACGAGGCGGCCGGAGCCGAGCTCGACGAGCTGGTCGCGGCCGGCGCCGCCCTCGAACTCCTCGCCGTCGACGCGTCCGACGAACGAGATCAGGACCGTGTCGCCCTCCTTCGCCTCGCGGTCGACGGCGACGAGCTTGGACTGGCGCTGGCGCAGCTGCTCGATCTCGCGCTCGACGCGCTCGGCGTCGGCGGCGGGCTCGCGGCGGCCGACCTCGAAGGGCTCGAGGTCGCCGAGCGTCGCCTCGGGGCGGACGGAGATCTCGAACTCGAAGGTCAGGGGCTGGCCGGCCTGCGGGGCCTCGCCGATGTGCACGTGCGGCTCGCCGACCGTCTTCAGGTCGGCCGACTCGACGGCGGCCACGAGCCACTCGCCCATCGAGCGGCGGAGGGTCTCGTCGAGGACCGTCTCGCGGCCGTAGCGGCGGATGACGACGGGCGGCGGGACCTTGCCCTGGCGGAAGCCCGGGATCCGCAGGTCGCGGGCGAGGACCTTCGCCGTGGCGAGCATCGCCTGCTCGACGGCCTTCGGGGTCACCTCGGCCTCGACCTTGACGCGGGAATCGGGGAGTTCGGTGACGGTCGTGGAGACAGCGGACATGAGAATCGGCAACGATAGCGGCGCGATGCGCCCCGAGGCTCCCACGCGGCTGGACCGCGCCGTGCTCGCCCTCGCCTCGGGGACCCTGGGCCACCTCGTGGGGACGCTGCTCGAGCTGCTGGCCGTGGGCCGCGAGCGGCTGGGCGCCCGCCGGCGCCGCGGCCGCTGAGCGGTCGGCCCGCGCGAACGCCCGGGCGCCTCCCGGCGGGCGGCGGCCTCGTGCGCGGCGCTGGGGCGTCGGACGCCGCGGGGGTCGAGGGTCTCGCGCGGAGCCCCTGCGCCGCGGGCACGGTCCGAACGCACGAACGGCGCCCCGCGGGGCGCCGTTCGAGAGGTCGCGACGGGCCGGCCGGGCCGGCCCCCGCGGGATGCTGCGGTCGGGACTCAGCAGTTGACGGTCACGGCGACCTGACGGTCCGCCGCGGCCGGGGTGTCGCCGCCGGAGCGGACGAAGACGCGCAGGTGCGTGGCGTCGGCCAGCTCGACCGTCGCGTTGGCGCCGGGGGCGTCGGCGGTGCCGTAGGCGGTCACGCTCGGGACGCACTTCGAGATGTCGCCGTCGGCGGTCAGCAGGTAGCGGCCCTCGGACTCGCGACCGGCGGCCGTGAAGCCGCGCTGGTTCTGCAGGCCGCCCTGGGCGGTGACGGTGGCGATCTTCGTGCGGGCGGCGGCCTCGTCGACGATCTGCTGGGCGTCCTTGCCGTCGACGCGGTCGGCGTTCAGGCCGGTCGCCACGCCGGTGGCGTTCGTCGTGAACGGCTTGGCCTCGGCGGCCGCCTGACCCGTGGCGTTCGTGGTGATGGTGCCGCCGACGGGGCCGCGGAAGCGGAAGCCGAACGCCTGGCCGTTGCTCAGGTTCGACGCCTCGATGCAGGACTTGCCGGCGTTCGCCGCACGGCAGCCGTAGATCGCGCCGCCGCCGGTGCCCTTGTTGGACTGCCGGGTGCCGAAGGTCGAGTTGCGGGCGATGAGCTCGGTCTCGCCGCTGAACTCGCGGGTGGAGCCACCGGTGGGGTTGCGCTCGCCGCCGCGGACGCTCGAGCCCTCGCCGGCGCCGATGGCCAGCGGGGCCGCGACGGCGACCGCGACGATCGCCGCCGCGAGGACGGTCATGAGGCGGCCGGCGGGCAGGCCGGCGACGAATGCTCGGATGCGGGACATGGGTGCTCCTTGCTGGGGGAATAGGTGCACCCCTTCCAACGCGACCCCCGGGGCAGAGTTGCGCCGTGCAGGAAATCCTTCGGCCGCGTCCCCCACGACCGGGTGGGCGCGGCCCGGGTCACGCCCGCAAGGGGAGGGCCTGCGGAGGGCCAAGGCCCGCGGACCGGGGCCCCGGGGCGCGGCTCGGCGCGACGGCGGGACGGCGCGGCGACGGGACGGCGCGGCGGCGCAGCGGGACGGCGCGGCGGGACGGCAGGGCGCGGCGGGACGGCGCGACGAGCGCGCGGGCGCGGGCATGTCGGGACCGGGGCCGCGGCGGGACCGGGACGCGGAGCGCGACCGGAGGGGCGGCGCGGCGAACGCGCGGGCGCCGGGATACCGGGACCCGGGGGCCCGCGGCGGGACCGGAAGGCGTGGCGTGACCGGGATGCGGGGCGCGGGCGGGAGGCGCGGCGGGACCGGAAGGCGCGGCGGAACCGGAAGACGGCGCGGGACCGGAAGGCGCGGCGGCACCGGAAGGCGCGGCGGGACCGGAAGCCGTGACGGGACCGGAGGGTCCGGCCGGACCGGAAGGCCCGGCGCCCCGCGCGGAGGCGCCGCGAGCGGCGGGCATCGGCGCGTCGGCGTCGCGACCCCGAAAACGACGACGGCGCCGTTGCGAGGCAACGACGCCGGTGCGCGCGAGGGGCGAACGACGGGGCTCGAACCCGCGACCGCCTGGACCACAACCAGGAGCTCTACCAGCTGAGCTACGTCCGCCGCGTGCCGAACGAGAGTACAGGGTCGGGACCGAATCGGCGGTCCCGCCCCTTCCCGGCCGGAGGCGCCCCCGCTTGGATTCGAACCAAGGACCTGCGGATTAGAAGGCCGCTGCTCTATCCAGCTGAGCTACAGGGGCGTGCGCGCCCCAGGCTACGTGATTCCGGGCCGGTGCCACGGCGCCGGCGTGCCGCCCGCGCGTCCCGAGCCGCGGTCCCGCCTGGTGTGCCGGATCACCGCGGCCGAGGCGGGGCGATCCGGGACGGGATCACCGCCGCCCCCGCGCCCCGTTCGCGTTCCGGCTCACCGCCGCCGGGGCGGGGCGATCCGGCACAGGTCTCCCCCGCCCCGGCCCCCGCATCGTGTTCCGGATCACCGTGGCCGGGGCGGGGCGATCCGGCGCAGGACTCGCCCGCCCCCGCCCCCCCGCCTCGTGTTCCGGATCGCCGTGGCTGGGGCGGGGCGATCCGGCACAGGCCTCCCCCGCCCCGGCCCCCGCATCGTGTTCCGGATCGCCGCGGCCGGGGCGGGGCGATCCGGCGCGGGTCTCCCCCGCCCCCAGCCCCGCCTCGTGATCCGCATCACCGCGGTCCGGGCCGGGCGTTCCGGCACGGGCCCCCCGAGCGGCTCAGCCGCGGCGTGCCTTGTTGCCGCCCTTGCGCGGCAGGGTGCGGAAGACGACGTCCCACCAGGGCGAGCTGATGCCGAAGCCGGCGTGGTCGTCCTGGAAGTGGTGCCGCATGTGCGCCTCGCGCAGCCAGCGGCCGGCGCGCGTCCGCGGCCGGTGGTGGTGCAGGTGGTGGTGCGTCGTGTCGTAGACGACGTAGCCGAGGGTGAAGCCGGCGGCGACGGCCAGCCCCGCGCCCGTGCCGAGGGCGAGGGCGAACAGCAGGGTGAAGAGGGCGATCCCCGGCACGGAGACGGCGGGCGGCATGACGAGCCGCAGCGGGTCGTTCGGGTGATCGTGGTGGACCCCGTGGACCATCCAGTGCAGCCGTGCGCCGAAGCCCTCCTCGGGCTCGATGTGAAAGACGACGCGGTGGACCCAGTACTCGACCAGGCCCCAGAGGGCGAAGCCGAGCGCGAAGAGCAGGGCGAACGTGCCGACGCGGTCGTCGGCCCGCAGGGCCAGGGCGGACTGCAGCACCACGACCGGCAGGAACACGACCAGCGGCACGGCCGGGTGCACGCGCGTGAGGCGATCCACCGTCACCGTGCGGAACATGGGCGGCGACGCCCGCAGGACCGTCGTCCGCGTCACGCGCGGCGGCAGCGACTCGGACGGGTCTGACTCGTGCGGCGCGCGGGACACGGCCCCATCTTTGCACGCGACCCCGGAGGGTTCGGGCGCCCGAACCCGGTGGCCGCCGGGGTGCTTCCGGGCGGCGGGCGGGGCGGCGGACGGCCGCGCCCGCCCGCCGGCCGGGCTCATCGGGGCGCCCGGATTCGAACCGGGGACCCCCGACACCCAAAGTCGGTGCGCTACCAGGCTGCGCCACGCCCCGCGATGGCCGGGGGAGCATAGCCGTCGCGGTGCCATACTGAGGGTCCGGCCCCTTCCGGAATCCACGAGGGAACCCACCATGCAGGTCACCGCACGCGCCACGCGCGAGGAACACTTCCGTCACTCCGTCTCGATGCGGGGCCACCGGATCACCGTCGACGAGCCCACGGAGATGGGCGGCGACGACGCCGGCCCGGCGCCACACGACCTGCTCGCCGCCAGCCTCGCGTCCTGCACGGCCATCACGCTCCAGATGTACGCGGAGCGCAAGGGCTGGGACCTGGGCGACCTCGAGGTCGAGTGTCACTACAAGCCCGCCCCCGAGCGCGGCTGCCCCACGCGCTTCGAGCTCGTGATGCGCGTCGACGAGCGCATCGACGACGAGACGGTGGCGAAGCTGCGCATCATCGCGACGAAGTGCCCGATCCACCGCGTCCTGGACGGCGACGTCATGTTCGAGGAGCGCGTCGAGCGGGTTGCCCACGTCGCCTGACGCGCGGGAGCGCATCCGCGCCGCGCTGCTGCCGACCGAGGACGCGGCGGCGCTGAGCGCCCACGGCGAGACCCGCGCCGCCGTCCTCGTGCCGCTCCTCGAGGTCGACGGGCGGCTGCACGTCGTCCTGACCCGGCGCCGCAGCGACATGCGGCGCCACGCCGGCGAGATCGCGTTCCCGGGCGGGCGCGCCGACCCCGGGGATCCCTCGCCCACCGCCACGGCGCTGCGCGAGGCGCACGAAGAGGTCGGCCTGCCGCCCGAGAACGTCGAGATCCTCGGCGCGCTCTCCCCCGTCGGGACGTTCGTCACCGGCTACGCGGTCTACCCCGTCGTCGGCTGGATCCGGCACCCCGGGGAGTGGCAGCTGTCCCCCCACGAGGTCGACGTGGTCCTCGAGCTGGACCTGGCCGCGTTGCGTGCCGGCTACGAGCGGCGCCGGATCGAGCGGCGGGGCATGACGTTCGAGACGGACGCGTACGTCGTGGACGACCACTTCGTCTGGGGCGCGACGGGCCGCATGCTCGCCGACCTGTTCGATCGCCTGCCGCCGGAGCTCGTCGCCGGCGCCGACGCGGCCTAGCCGCGGCGGCCCCGGGGCGCCCGGCGTCGTCGCCGACGGCCCGCCGTGCGTCGGCGCCCTCGGTCGCGCGGCGAAGGGTCGGATAGGGTCGCCCCCAGTCCCATGCCGCCGTCCCGCCCCGCCGAGCTCACCGCCGCCGACGTCTCGCTCCTGCGCGAGGAGGAGGGGGCGACCCACGTGCACGTCGGCGGGGTCGCCGTCTTCGCCGGCTCGCCGCCGCCCATCGACGAGATCCGCGCCCACGTGCTGGCGCGCCTGTCCCGCGTGCCGCGCTACCGCGCGCGGCTCGTGGAGCCGCCGTTCGGCGTCGGCCGCCCGCGCTGGGCCCCGGACCCGTCGTTCCGCGTGGAGTACCACGTGCGTCACACCGCGCTGCCGTCGCCGGGCGACGAGGCGGAGCTGCGGGTGGCCGCCGGGCGGATCTTCTCGCAGCGCCTGGACCGCACGAAGCCGCTGTGGGAGCTGTGGGTCGTCGAGGGCCTCCTGCAGGACCACTTCGCGGTCGTCACGAAGTCCCACGGGGCGCTCGTGGACGGCGTCGTCGCGATGGACCTCATGACGGCCCTGCTCGACCCCCACGAGCGGCGCGACGGCCCCGCGGCCGGCCGGCGTGCGGGGTGGGCCGCACCGCCCCTCCCGTCGCGCGCGCAGCTGGTCGCCGCCGCGGCGGGCGACGCGGGACGTTTGGCCGCGGGCGCGCCGCGCCGCGTCCTCGGCGCCCTCGTCGACCCGCGGACGCTGCCCCGCGCCGCGCGCGGCGGGGCGGCGCTCGCCGGAGCGCTGCTGGGCCCCCGGCTGAAGCCGGCGCCGCCGTCGCCGCTGAACGTCCCGATCGGACCGCACCGCCGGCTGGCGCACGCGACCGTCCCGGTCGCGGACCTCAAGCGCATCAAGGACACGTTCGGCGGGACGGTCAACGACGTCGTGCTGGCCGTCGCGGCCGGCGCCATCCGGCAGTGGATGCAGGACCGCGGGCTCCACACGACCGGCCTGGAGCTGCGAGCGGCGGTGCCCCTGGCGATCGAGGCGGCGGGGCGCGAGGCACGCCCGATGGCGCTCGCCTACGCCCCGCTGCCGGTCGGCGAGCCGGACCCTCTCGCCCGCCACGAGCGGATCCGCCGCTCGATGGCGCAGAAGCTGGCCGGCCGCCACCCGCTGTCCGCCGCGACCATGACGGCGCAGGACGACGCCTTCGCCCCGCCGTCGGTGCTGGCGCAGGCCTCGCGCCTGCGCTTCGACGCGCGGCGGTTCAACGTGCTCGTCGCCAACGTGCCCGGCCCGCAGCACGGCATGTACCTGCTGGGCCGGCGCCTCGAGACGGCGGTGCCGGTGCCGTTCCTGGCGGGCGACCGGGCGCTCGCGATCGCCGTGACCTCGTACGACGGCCTGGCGGAGTTCGGCCTGCTCGGCGATCTCGACAAGCTGCCGGACCTGGAGACCGTGGCCGCGGGCATCACCGCGGCGGTCGACGAGCTGCTCGCGCTGGCCCGCCAGGGACGGACGGCGCGGCGGGTGCCCCGCGCCGCCCGCTGAGCGCGGGCGGCGGGACGAGCTCAGTGCTCGTCGTGGTGGTGCAGCGGCAGCGCGTTCGTCTCGCGGATCGTGTCGCGGATCCAGGCGACGAGCGTGCCGACCGTGAGGATCAGGCCGACGGCCAGGATCCAGTAGTCCGTGGTCAGGCCCACCAGCGCGATGGTGACGCCGAGCGTCAGCAGGATCGGCTGGACGCTGCCGCCGGGAAGATGGATGTCGTCGCCGGCGGGCGGGACGGGGTTCTCGGGCTGCTCACTCATGGGCTAGGCGATGTAGATGACGGCGGCGACGAACGTCAGCAGGAACATCACGAGGATGACGATGCCGGCGATCAGCGCGTCGCGCAGGTTGCGCTTGGCGAGGTTGCGGTCCACGGGAAGGTCCTTTTCTCTCAGATCTTGGCGTCGAGGACCATGGCGGCGAACAGCACCGCCAGGTACACCAAGGCGTACAGGTGGAGCGACAGCGCGCGCTCGCGGGTGCCGGCCCGCAGGAGCACCACCGACTGGCGCAGGAGCTCGGCGCCGAGCACGAGGGCCGCGACGAGGTAGATCGTGCCGAAGGCGCCGGTCACGACCGGCAGCACCGAGACGAGCACCGTGATGACGGACCACGCCACGATCGCGCGGTACGTGTAGGCGTCGCCCCGCACCACCGGGAGCATCGGGATGCTCGCGGCGGCGTAGTCCTTCTTGATCAGCATCGACAGCGCCCAGAAGTGCGGCGCCGTCCACGCGAACACGATGGCGAACGGGTAGAGCGAGTCCACCGCGAAGCCGCCGGTGACCGCGGCCCACCCGACCATGGGCGGGAACGAGCCGGCGAGGCCGCCGATGACGATGTTGTTCGTCGAGCGGCGCTTGAGCCACATCGTGTACACGCCGACGTACCAGACGAAGCCGGCCAGGGCGAGCAGGGCGGCCGTGATGTTCGCCGCGAGCGCGAGCAGGAAGAACGACGCGATCGTCAGCCACAGGCCGACCCACAGCGCGACGTGCGGCTGCATGCGCCCGGACGGGATCGGACGGTCCTGCGTCCGCTCCATCAGCGTGTCGATGTCGCGGTCGTACCAGTGGTTGATCGCGCTCGCGCCGCCGGACGCCAGCGAGCCGCCGAGCACGGTCGCCAGGACGAGCCACGGCGAGGGGCTGCCGGCGGCGTACATCGCGGTCACGGTCGTCAGGAGCAGGAGGACCTGCACCTTCGGCTTCGTGAGCGCGATCAGGTCGGCCACGCGCTGACGCGCGGCGGGCGACACCGACACCGAGGTGCCGGCCCGCCGCGCCGCGGACAGGGAGGAGGGCATGGAGCTCATCGCCTCCGGGTCCCGCTGGAGACGACGGGCGTCACGCGGAGACCGGGTCGGGCTCGTTCGTCCGGCGCTCGATCTCGGCGCGGATGTCCTTCATCGGCTCGACGGAGCGCACGCGCGGGACGGCGTCGAAGTTGTTCTTCGGCGGCGGCGACTGCGTGAACCACTCGAGCGTGTTCGCCTTCCACGGGTCGGGGCCGGCGACGGGGCCGTGCTTCAGGCTGCGCAGGGCGTTGATCGCCGTGACGAGGATGCCGACGCCCAGGATGAACGCGCCGATCGTCGAGATCAGGTTGTAGAGCCCCAGGTGTCCGACGTCCGCGTACTCCGGGATGCGGCGCGGCATGCCGTCGAGACCGATCGAGTGCTGCACGAGGAAGGTCGTGTGGAAGCCGATCAGCATCGTCCAGAAGCTGATCTTGCCGAGCTTCTCGTCCATCATCCGGCCGGTCATCTTCGGGAACCAGTAGTAGAGGCCCGAGAAGACCGCGAACACGGCGCCGCCCATCAGCACGTAGTGGAAGTGCGCGACGACGAAGTACGTGTCGTGCAGCTGCCAGTCGACCGGGTAGATCGCGAGGAACACGCCGGTGATGCCGCCGATGAGGAAGGTGCCGAGGAAGCCGACCGCGAACAGCAGCGGCGTCCGGAACACGATCGTGCCGCGCCAGAGGGTGCCGATCCAGGAGAAGATCTTGATGCCCGTGGGGATCGAGATCAGCATGGACGAGACCATGAAGAACACGAGCACGACGCTCGGGCTCGGCGTGGTGAACATGTGGTGCGCCCACACCATGAGGCCGAGGAAGGCGATGGTGAGGGTGGAGGCCGCGATCGCCTTGTAGCCGAAGATCGGCTTGCGGGCGAAGATCGGCAGGACCTCCGAGATGATCCCGAAGCCCGGGAGCACCATGATGTACACCTCGGGGTGGCCGAAGAACCAGAAGAGGTGCTGCCACAGGAGCGGCGAGCCGCCCTCGGCCGGGTCGTAGAAGTTCGTCCCGAAGTGGCGGTCCGTCAGCAGGAGCGTCACGGCGGCCGCGATCGCCGGCAGGGCCAGGATCAGCAGGACGGAGTACGTGAGGATCGTCCAGCAGAAGAGCGGCAGGCGGCTCCAGGTCATGCCCGGCGCGCGCATGTTCGCGATCGTCACGTAGAAGTTGACGGAGCCCACCAGCGAGCCGATGCCGGTCAGGTGGACGAGGAAGATCCACGCGTCCACGCCGCCGTTCGGCAGGTAGTCCTTCGAGGACAGCGGGACGTAGCACGTCCAGCCGCACTCGGGCGGGTTGAAGAAGATCGACGCGTAGAACACCGCGCCGCCCGCCGCCAGCATCCAGAAGGAGAGGGCGTTGAGCTTCGGGAACGCCATGTCCCTCGCGCCGATCATCAGCGGCACGAAGTAGTTGCCGAAGCCGGCCATCACCGGCACCACGAACAGGAACACCATCGTGGTGCCGTGCATCGTGATCAGCTGGTTGTACGTCTTGAAGTCCAGGAGCGTGTTGTCCGGGACGGCCAGCTGTAGGCGGATGAGGAGCGCCTCGACACCACCGACGCCGAAGAAGGCGAAGGTGAGGACGAGGTACATGATGCCGATCTTCTTGTGATCGGTCGTGGTGAGCCAGTCCACCCAGTTGCGGGTCGGACGGGGCACCTCGTGCGCGACGACCTGGGGGATCGGCGTCTGCGTGAGGGTGCTGGCGGTGCTGACGGCCATGGGAACTACCTCGGGACCGGGGGGCTAGCGCTGCGCCGCGGGCGACGTGGCGTCGTTGGGAACGGTGGAGGGCGAGGGGACCGGCTCACCGGAGGGCTGCGACGCGTCGCCCTGCTGGGACCGCTGGTCGTTCTGCGCCTGCTGCGCGCGGTACTGCTGCGCGCCGCGGCCGGCGGCCTCGATCGCGGCCTTCTGGCGCGCGAGCCACTGCGTGAACTGCTCGGGCGTGATGGCCCGGACGCGCGCGGTCATGTTCGCGTGGTTGCGCCCGCAGAGCTCGGCGCAGTTGCCGGTGTAGACGCCTTCCTTGCCGCGCGGGATCTTGAACCAGGTGTGGTTCGTGTAGCCCGGGAGCGCGTCGGCCTTGCCGCCGAGCTTCGGGATCCACCAGGAGTGCGCGACGTCGGAGGAGCGGACGTCGAGGGTGACCGTCGTGCCCGTCGGGACGACCATCTCCTCGTACGCGGTGACGTTGTTCTGGCGATCGTTGTCGCCGTCCGGGTAGACGAAGCGCCACGCGTACTGCTGGCCGTTGACGTCGATGTTGAGCGACTTGCCGTTCGGGGGCAGGAGGCCCGGATCCTTGGCGGTCTGGTAGCTCGCCGGGATCTGCCAGCCGTCGGCGTCGGAGTCGTCCGGGTTGCGGATGCCCGGCAGCATGATGAAGGTCACGATGCCGATGACCAGGACGATGGCGGCGGCGCCCGCCGTCCAGCCGATCTCCAGGCGCGTGTTGCCGTGGAGCTGCTCGGCCTTCGCGCCCGGGCGCATCCGGAACTTCCACAGCGCGTAGAAGAGCGCGCCCTCCACGGCCACGAAGATGATGACCGCGATCACCATGATGATCGAGTAGAGGGTGTGGATGCGGTCCGCGTTCGGCGAGCCGCCGTGCTGCGGCGCCCAGAACGAGGCGTGGGCTGGTCCGGCGAGCAGCAGCGTCAGCAGGACCGCCAGCGCGATCGCCGACGCGGACGCCAGCACGGCGGCCCGCGAGAGGTGGGGAATCCGGTTCGAGCGTCGCAAAGCGCGCTCGATTCTAGTGAGGCTGGACACGGGAAGGAACCACGCTGGGTCGGAGAGGGCGGAAGGCCGCTTCGGGACTGGCTTCTCGGGCTCGGCGGTAGGGCACCCGAACCCGCTCAGCGGCCCCCGTACGTGGGCTCGCGCTTCTGCAGGAAGGCCATCGCGGCGCCCGCGAAGTCCTCGCTCTCCCCCAGTCCGCCCTGCTCCGCGGCCTCGAGCGCGAGCAGCTCCTCGAGCGCGCGGACGACCTGCGCGTTGAGGGTGCGCTTGACCGCGCGGTAGGCGAGCGTGGGCCCGGCGGCCAGCGCCCGGACCTCGTCCTCGACGGCGGCCCGGAAGCCCTCCGTGGGCAGGACGCGGTTGACCAGGCCGATCGCCAGCGCCTCGTCCGCCGGCACGCTGCGCCCGCCGAACATGATCCCGGCCGCCCGCGTCCAGCCGAGGCGGGCGACGAGGTACAGGGAGGCGCCGCCGTCCGGGCCGAGCCCGATCTTCGTGAAGGCGTGGGCGAGCTTCGCCCGCTCGCTGGCCGTCACGAGGTCGCAGGCGAGCGCGAACGACATGCCGATGCCCGCGGCCGGCCCGTCGACGCCGGCGAGCACCGGCTTCTCCAGCGCGCGCACCGCGCGCATGATGGGGTGGTAGCGCGCGTGGAGCACGCGCTCGAGGTCGGGACGGCCGCTCGGCCGCGTCGGCAGCGCGTCCTCGCCGAACGACGCCAGGTCCGCCCCCGACGAGAAGCCGCGCCCGGCCCCCGTGACGAGGACGGCGCGGATCTCCGGGTCCTCGCAGGCCCGCAGCGCGGCGAGCAGGTCGTCGCCCATCCGCCCGTTCCAGGCGTTGAGGACGTCGGGCCGGTTCATCTCGACGACGGCCGCGGCGCCGTCCCGCAGGAGGTTCACCGTCTCGAAGGCCTGCACGGTCTCGAACGCGCTCATGCGCGGCAGGATGACAGCCCCGCGCACCGACTGGCCGTCCGGCCAGTCCACTGTCGCCGTTCGCGCGCGGTCGGGCCGGAGGCGGACGTGCGGACCGCCCCGTAGGCGCGGCGGTCCCGGCGCGCCGCCACGGCCGAGCGACCGGCCGGGCGCGTGGCCGCACCCCGCGAGCGCGTGGTCCCCGCGACCACGCGGGGACCACGCGGCGACCAAGCGGTCGGACCCGCGCGCGCGAGGCCCGCGCCGCGAGGCCTCGCGTCGCGCCCCGCCACCCCGGGGCGGCGCCCACCCGCCCGGTCGCGTCGTTAGGCTCCCGCCCTCGTGGCGTACGGGAAAGCGATCCGCGCCGCCGCCTGGTCGGCGGTGGCGCTCGGCGCGGCCGCGCCGCTCGTGCGGCGCCGCCTGCGGGTGCGCCCGTCCGCCGTGGTGGCCGCGGCCGCGGGCGCGCCGGTCGCCCTCACCTTCGTGATGCCCCGCTCGCGCGTGCGGGACGTGGCCGTCTGCACGCTGCAGATGTGGGCGTACTTCGCCGCGTACGAGATCCCGGCGGACGACCCCGATCGGCTCCGCAGCCGCGTGCGCATCGACTACCCGGTGCGCAGCGACACCGTGATCGGCGGCGGGCGGATCCCGACGGTCCGCCTGCAGCAGGCGCTCCACCGCGACGGCCGCTTCGCGTGGTGGGAGAAGGTCCTCAGCTGGAGCCACTGGGTGTGGTTCGCCGTCCCCCACACCGCCGCCGCGTACGTGCTGCTCCGCCGCCCCGAGCAGTTCCCCCGCGCCGCCGCGCGGATCTACGCGACGTTCGACCTCGGCGCCGTCGTGTACTGGGCCGTCCCCACCGCCCCGCCGTGGTTCGCCGCCGAGGCCGGCCGGATCGACTTCGGCGACGGCCCCCCGCTGCGCCGCCTCATGCGCGAGTACGGCGAGGGCCTCTGGGGCGACCGCTGGCCGCAGCTCTACGACGCGCTCGGCGGGAACCCGCTCGCGGCCATGCCGTCGCTGCACTTCGGCACCTCGGTGGCGGCCGCCCAGGTGCTGCGCGACACCGGCCCGGTCGCCGGCGCCGTCGGCTGGACGTACGCCCTCACCCTGGGCTTCGCCCTCGTCTACCTGGGCGAGCACTACGTCACCGACCTGGTGGCGGGCGCGAGCCTGGCGGAGGGCGTCCGCCGGGCGACGCCGCACGTCAGCGGCCCGCTGGCCCGGGTGAGCGACGCCATCGGCCGCCACGCCGCCCGCGCCCGCGCCGCCCACGCCCGCGAGCGCCTGCGCCGGGCCCCCGCGGGGACCCCCTAGCCAGGCGGCACTTCACTTTGTAAAGTGTGGGGCGGAGCGGGCCGTCCGTCCGCTCCACGCGACCAGAAGGAACCCATGCCGGACCCCGAGAACGTCATCATCATCGGCAGCGGTCCCGCCGGCTACACGGCGGCGCTCTACACCGCCCGCGCCGAGCTCGAGCCGCTCGTCATCGAGGGCTGGAACTGGGGCGGCCTGCTCCAGCAGACCACGGACGTGGAGAACTTCCCGGGCTACCCGAAGGGCATCCTGGGGCCGGACATGATGCAGGACCTGCGCGACCAGGCCGCCCGCTTCGGCGCGCGCCTGCAGACGGAGCAGGTCACGAAGGTGGAGCTCGCCTCGGAGCCCGGCGAGCTGCACCGCGTCTGGGTCGACGACACGGAGTACCGCACGCGGGCCGTCATCGTGGCCACGGGCGCCGAGCACCGCCGCCTGGGCGTGCCCGGCGAGGACGAGCTGTCCGGCCGCGGCGTCTCGTACTGCGCGACGTGCGACGCCGCGTTCTTCAAGGACCACGACACGCTCATCGTCGGCGGCGGCGACTCGGCGATGGAGGAGGCCATCTTCCTCGCCAAGTTCGGCCGCTCCGTCACGATCGTGCACCGCCGCGACGAGTTCCGTGCGTCGGCGATCATGGTCGAGCGCGCCCGCGCCGTGGAGAACATCCGCTTCCTGACCCCGTACGTCGTCGACCGCTTCGAGGCGAAGGCGGGCGAGGGCCTCACGCCGCTCTCGACGGCGGTGCTCCGCCACAGCGAGACCGGCGAGGAGCAGCGCCTCGACGTGACGGGCGCCTTCATCGCCGTCGGCCACGACCCGCAGAGCGAGCTCGTGCAGGGCCAGGTCGAGACGGACGACGAGGGCTACGTCGTCGTCGAGGGCGTGACGACGCGGACGAGCCGGCCCGGCGTGTTCGCCGCCGGCGACCTGGTCGACCCCTCGTACCGCCAGGCGATCACCGCCGCGGGCTCCGGCTGCAAGGCCGCGCTCGACGCGGAGCGGTACCTGCGCGACGTCCCCGTCCTCGCGGACGACGTCGCCACGGCCTGAGGCCGGACGCGACGGGCGCCCCGCCCTGGCGGGGCGCCCGGACGCCGCCCCCCCCGCTCCGGCCACGCGCCCGGACGCGCGACGGCAGGACCGCCGCGCCGGGCGGCGAAGCACGGGCTCCGACCCACGACCACGTCCGTCCGGGCCGTCGACGATCGTCCGCCGTACACGTCCGGACGTCAAGAAGCCGGTTCCGGCGCCGACCTACCGGGCACGGGCGAGACAGCAACCTCTTGCCGGAACCGGTGTTCGTAGGAGGAGAACCACCATGGACCAGAACACGTACAGCTTCCCGAAGGTGACCCCGGCCGACCCGCAGGAGCTGCGGGAGACGCTCCGCGCGAACCGCCGCGAGACGACGGCGGACCGCGACGCCGCGCGCCGCCGCGACGACGCCCGCCGCACGGGCGACGACGCCCAGCGGCACCACTAGCGCCGCGCCGGTCGCCGCCGCAGGCGACGGCCGCCCTCCCGACCCGGACCCGCCCCCGCGCTGACCAGCGCCCGGGGGCGTCCCGGATCCGCAGCCCCCGCGGGCGCCGACGCCCCCGCGGCCCGCTCCCGACCCTCAGGCCGTGCCGACGACCGCCTCGTCGTGCTCCTCGGCCGCGACCCCGCCGCGACGCCGTTCGAGGACGCCGCGCTCCTGCGCCCACGCCCGCGAGATGTCGCGGACGGAGATGATCCCCGCGAGCTCGGACCCGCGCATCACGACGAGGTGCCGGAAGCCGCCCTCGACCATCGCCGCCGCGGCGTCGTCGAGCGACCACTCCGGCGCGGCGTAGACGACGTCCGTCGACGCGTGCTCGCCCACGAGCTCGGCGTCCACGTCGAGGCCCGATCCGAGGGCGCGCAGGATGTCGCGCTCGGTGATGATGCCCGGCCCCGCGCCGTCCGGGTCGCTCACCACGGCGGCGCCCACGCGCCGCTCCGTCATGCACTCCGCCGCACGGCGCAGCGTGTGCCCCGGTCCGAGCTCCAGGGTCAGGGTGGTCATCGCATCGGCCACGAGCATGGCGCTCCTCCGGTCTTCGTGCTGGAAGTCACTCGCGGTCGTGCGTATTCGCACGACCGCCCTGCGAGAGTACACCGGACGCGCCCCGCGAGCGACAAGTTCGCGCGACAAGTGATCCCGCGGGCCGGCTGGCGCGTATCCCTCACGACATGCGCCGACCCGACACGATCTACATCCGCACGGCCCTCTACGAGGAGGCCCTCTCGGTGCTCCGCGAGGAGTACGCGTCGGACCTGACGGTGGCCGACCTCGCCGACCGCGTCGCCTGCTCCTGCCGCCAGCTGCAGCGGGCCTTCCAGGAGGTCGGCGGCACCAGCTTCCGCAGCGCCCTGATCGGGATCCGCATGGAGCAGGCCGCCGAGATGCTGGCCAGCGGCCCGGTCTCCGTGCGCGAGGCCGCGCGCGCCGTCGGCTACCGCCAGCCCGCCCAGTTCGCCAAGGCCTTCCGCCGCCACCACGGGGTCGCCCCCTCGCAGTACCGCATCGGCCGGCACATCGGTCGCCTGCGCGAGCTGCGCGAAGCCGCCGACCGCCCCGTCGCGACGGTCTGAGCGCGGGGGCACCCCAGCCGGTAGATTTCCCCGCATGGCCCTCCGTCAGCGCTACCGCTTCCGCGCGCCCTCCTCGGGCCGCGAGGTGATCATCGAGGCCCAGCCGGGGCACACGTACCGCGACCGCGACACGGGCGAGAAGCTCGAGGTCGTCGGGGCGCTCGTCCCGCTCGCCCCCAGCGCCTCGAACCTGCCGTGGGCGATCGAGAACCTCCGCCACTGCCCGCACTGCGGCCAGATGGCGCAGCTCGACCTGGCGGAGTGCCCCACCTGCGGCCGTCGCCTGCCCGCGGTCGACCTGGCCGCCTGACGCCGCGCCGCGGACGGCCGCTCCCCGCGCCATGTCCCCGGGCCTCCTCCCCCGTCTCCTGACCGCCGCGGTGCTCCTCGCCGGGACCGCGGGCGTCACCGCCTGCGGCGGCGACGAGCTGGCCGGCGACGTCCAGCCGAAGTCGGTCCCCGCGCTGCAGCCCCCAACGGGCGGCACCGAGGGCGCCGGCGACCGCGCCGGCGAGATCACCGACCTGCCGTCGGCCACCACCGCCACGACCGGCCCGACGCCCGCGCCGAGCGCCGACGACGGCAGCGCCACCGGCGACGCGGCCGACGCGCCGTCGTCCGCGGGCGCCGACGACGGCGCCGCCGGGACGTCGGACGCCTCGGGCGGGGGCAGCGCGTCCGGCTCCGGCACCCCGTCCTCGGGCGCCGCGTCGGACGGCGGCACCTCCACGGCGGGCGCCGGCGGCAGCGGCGGCACCAGCTCGTCCTCCGGCGGCACGTCGTCCGGCGGGTCGACGTCCTCCGGGTCCTCCGGCGCGGGCTCGTCCGGGTCGACGTCCTCCGGAACGTCCTCGGGGTCCGGGGCCAGCGGCGGCTCGTCGCCGAGCGAGTTCAGCACCTTCTGCCAGAACAACCCCGGCGTCTGCTGATCCGCCGCGGCGCGCCCGGGCGCGCCGCGGGCCCCCGCCGGTTCCCCGGCCCGCCGCGGCGGGCCGGACGCGCCTCAGCGCGACGCGACGGTCCGGCGGTGCCTCAGCGCGAGGCGGCGCGCTTCGTGGGGTTCGGCACGAACGTCGCCGTGTAGGCCATCCGCTCGGCCTTGTAGAGGCAGTTGAACGTCCCCGACGCGCCGGTCTTCAGCGTCGTGTCGACGTAGTAGTCCTGCTTGCGGTCGTCCGTCGTGCCGCCGCAGCGGCCGCGGGGCCGGCTGGCGCGCCAGGACGTCTTGGCGTCGTACCCCTGGACGAGCACGGGGGCCCAGGAGGGGATGCTCAGCCCGATCACGTCGCCCTTGCGCACCGCGATCGACGTTGGCAGGGCGAAGGTCACCTCGCCGCCGAAGTACGGGTCCAGGCGCTTCACCGACGACGCGCCGACGACCGTGCCGTTCACGCTCTTGCCGCGGCGGATGACCATGAGCTGCGCGCTCGCGCGGTTGAGCTGCTTCTCGAGTGCCTTGCGGTCGTCCGCGGACGGGGCGCCGAGCGTGACGCTCCAGGCGACGATCCGGCCGTTCGCCGGCACGGTGTAGACGCTGCGGTCCCCGTTCACCGACGTCGGCAGCGCGGTCGTGCGGGTGACGACGGAGCACGAGTCCGGGCACCGGGGAGGCCGGCCGTCCGTGACCGTGCCGACCTCGGAGATCGTGGCTGCTGACGCCGCGCCCGGCAGGGCGACCGCGGCGGCGGCCGCGAGACCCAGGGAAGCGACGAGACGACGACTGCTCATGGTGATCGGAACCCTCCGGGGGCGGGGAAGTTGCGGCGATCCGGACCGCGCCGTCCGCGCCTGGGGCGGCGGTGCGGGCTCCGGATCGGGGCGTCGACCGCCGGCGGCGAGGACGGTCGGGCGCCGGCACGGCGCGTGCCTCGGCGCCATCCTCCCCCATGCCGCGCCCCGCGTCGCCCCCTGCAACGCGGCGCCCGGCCGCCGGTCGCTAGGCCGTCGCTAGGCCGTCAGGCGCGCGTGCGTCCGCCCGATCTCGTCGCGGTCGCCCGGCGCCGGGATCCACGGCAGCGTCAGCGGGTCGTCGGCGTAGCGCGGCACCACGTGCAGGTGGAAGTGGAAGACGGTCTGCCACGCGGCGGCGCCGACGTTGTTGAGCAGGTTGACGCCCGCCGCGTCCAGGCGGTCGACGAGCAGCCCGGCGACGCGCTGCCCCATCGCCGCGCAGGCCGCCAGGTCCTCCGCGCCGATCGCGTGCAGGTCGGCGCTGTGGTCGCGCGGCACGACGATCGTATGACCCGGCGTCGCCGGGTTGACGTCGAGGAACGCGACCGTGCGCTCGTCCTCCGCCACGACGAGCGACGGCAGCTCGCCGGCGACGATCTTGCAGAAGATGCAGTCCGGATCCTGGGCCATGCGGCCCAGCCTACCCGCCGTCCGTGGCGGCCCGGTCCGTGGCGTGGAGCCGCCGCGCGAGCGCCAGCGCGTCGTCGCGGCCCCCCAGCTCGCCGGCGTCGTGGGCGATCGCCAGCCGGGTCAGCAGCGCGCCGAGCGCGGGGCCGCGCGGCACGCCGAGGGCGGTGACGAGCTCGTCGCCCGTCACCGGCGCCGCCGGCGGCCCGGCCGCCCAGCGGACGGCCCGGGCCGCGAGCGGCGCCCAGGGGACGTCCGCGGGGCCTAGCAGCGCGCGGGCGAGCAGGAGCGCCTCGGGGGCATCGGTGCCGGCCGGGCGCAGCGCGGCGTACAGCGCGACGGCATCCGCGGCGGGCGGGAGCGCCGCGACGCGGGGCACGGCCGCGACGGCGCGCGCGACGGCGGTGCGCCGAGCCCGGCTGGGCCGCAGGGGCGCGAGCGCGGCCGCAGGGTCGGGGGCGCCGTGCACGAGCGCGGCGAGGGCGAGCGTCTCGCGGCGGGACGGCTCGGCGGCGCGCGCGGCCAACCAGGCGCGATCCCCTTCGGCGGCCTCCGGCACCCCCGCAGGGGCGCCGAGGAGGGCCTCCAGGGCGGCGTCGACCGCCGGGAGGACGACGCCCTCGGGGTCCGTGGCGGCGGGCAGCAGGACGTGGAGCGCCCCGGCGGCGGCCGCGACGCGCACGCCGCGCCGGCGTCCCGGGCCCGTCAGCGCCCGCAGCAGCTCGGGCAGGACCCGCTCGCCCGGCACGTCGGCCAGCGCCGGGGCGGCGGCGCGCGCCCGGGCGAGCGTCTCCGCCTCCGGGTCGGCCGCGAGCTCGGCGGCGAAGCGGGCGAGCCGGACGACGCGCACCGGATCGGCCGCGAAGGCGTCCGTCCCGACGGCGCGCAGGCGTCCCGCGCGCAGGTCCTCCTCGCCGCCCACCAGGTCGACGAGCGGCCCGCCGGCCACGGGGACGGCGAGGGCGTTGACCGTCAGGTCGCGCCGCGCGACGTCGGCCGCCAGGTCGGGGCCCTGCAGCGGGGTCAGGTCGACCTGCCACGCCGGGTCCGCGTCCGCCGCCGCGCTGACCCGCCAGGCGCCGAAGGCGTCCGACAGGCGGAACGGGTGTCCGCCGGCGCGGCGGGCGAGCGCGCGGGCGACGGGCCCTGCCGCGTCGTCGCCGGCGATCGCGACGTCGACGTCGGTGATCGGCTGCCCGCGCAGGCGCTCGCGCACGGCACCGCCGACGATCCAGGCGTCCGGACCGTCCGTCAGCACCTCGCGGAGGACCGCCACGACGGGCGGCCAGCCGTCCCCGGCGGCGCTCACGCCGCGCCGGCGTCCGGCTCGCCGTCGCGATGGTGCAGGCGCGGGACGCGCGGCCCGACCATGCACGTCACCTCGTAGTTGATCGTCTCGAGCCGCCCGGCGATCTCCTCGGCGGTGATGCGCTCGTCGCCGTCGGCGCCGAGGATGGTCACCGGATCGCCGACGCGCTCCCGGGCGCCCGGGCCCAGGTCGACGCCCACGCTGTCCATCGAGACGGAGCCGACGAGCGGCACCCGCCGGCCGGCGACGAGCAGCTCGGCGTGGCCCCAGCGCAGCGCGCGGCGCATGCCGTCGGCGTAGCCGGCGGGGACGTTGCCGATCGTCGTGTCGCGCGCGGTGACGAAGTGGCGCCCGTAGCCGACGCTCTCCCCCGCGCTCAGCGGCTTGACGGACACGAGGGCGCTCGTCCAGCGCATGACGGGCTCCAGGCCGAGCGCCGCCGGGTCCTGCTGGAAGGGGTCCATCCCGTACATGGCGACCCCGGGCCGCACCATGTCGAAGTGCGCGGCGGGGTCGCGGAACGTCGCGGCGCTGTTCGCCGCGTGGAGCACGACCCCGGGGAAGCGCTCGCGCACGCGGTCCGCGAACGCGCGGAAGCGGCCGAGCTGCTCGCCGAAGAACGCGTCGCCGCGCTCGTCGGCGGTCGCGAAGTGGGACATCGCCCCGGTCAGGCGCAGGTGGGGGGCGTCGGCGACCCGGTGGCAGAGCGCGAGCGCGACCTCGGGGTCGCGCTGGCCCAGGCGCCCCATGCCGCTGTCGAGCTTGACGTGGACCGCCGCCGGCCGGCCGAGCTCCAGCAGGCGGGCCAGGCCCTCCTCCTCCCACACGACGACCTCGGCGCCGGCGTCGACCGCCTCGGCCAGGTCGTCGCCCGGCAGCGGGCCCAGGACGAGCAGCCGCGCGTCCACGCCGGCGCGGCGCAGCTCGGTCGCCTCCCCCGCCGTCACGACCGCGAGCCACGTCGCGCCCGCCGCCAGGGCCGCCCGCGCGGCGGGCACCGCGCCGTGCCCGTACGCGTCGGCCTTCACCACCGCGCACACCGCCACGCCCGGGCCGACGTGCGCGCGGATCCGTCCGACGTTGCGCTCGAGGGCGGCGAGGTTGATCCGGGCGACGGAACGCATCGCCCCGGAACGCTACCCCTCGCCGGCCCCGTGGCGCCGGCGGACGTGGCCGAGCCGGTCGGCGACGTCGGTCGCCACGACGCCGTCCGTGCCGTGCTCCTCCGCCGCCAGGGCGCCGGCGCGCAGGTGCAGCCAGACGCCGGCGCAGGCGGCGACGAACGGGTCGGTCCCGCGCGCCAGGAGCGCGCCGATCACCCCGGAGAGCACGTCGCCGGTCCCGGCCGTCGCGAGCGCCGGGACGCCGCCGGGGCTGACGCCCACGCGGCCGTCGGGCGCGGCCACGAGCGTGTCGTCGCCCTTGAGCACCACGACGGCGCCGGCGCGGCGGGCGGCGTCCCGGGCGTGCTGCAGCCGGTGGGCGGCGACGTCGTCCGTCGGGACGTCGAGCAGCCGGGAGAGCTCGCCCGCGTGCGGCGTGAGCACCGCCGGGCGGTCCGGATGGGCGGCGGACCGCAGCGCCTCGGGATCGCCCGCGACCGCGAAGAGGGCGTCCGCGTCGAAGAGCACGGGCCCGTCGACGCGCTCGGCGAGCGCGCGGACCAGGGCGGGCCGCGACCCGCCCCGGCCCAGGCCGGGGCCGACGACGAGCGTGCCCCCGTGCTGGCCGACGGCCTCGAGCAGCGGGCCGACGGCGTGCACGGTCAGGCCGCCGTCCTCGCCGTCGGGGAGCGTGCGCCCGAGCGCCTCGACGGGCGCGCGGACGAGGACCGCCGTCTCGATCGCCGCGGGCGCCGCGACGGTCACGTAGCCCGCGCCGGCGCGCATGGCGCCCCGCGCGGCCAGGCACGGGGCGCCGCTCATCCCCGGCGCGCCGCCGGCGACGACGACGTGCCCCGAGCGGAACTTCGTGCCGCCGGGGGCCCGGGTGGGCAGCGCGTCGAGCAGCCGGGCGGTCAGCAGGCCGGCCCAGGCGGCGGGGACGTGCGCCGCCGCGTCGTCGGGGATGCCGATCGGGACGACGCGGACCTCGCCGGCGTGGGTCTTGCCCGGCGTGATCCACAGCCCCGGCGGAGCGGCGTGGAAGGTGACGGTGACGGTGGCCGGCACGGCGTCGCCCGCGACCTCGCCGGTCGTCGCGTCGACGCCGGAGGGGACGTCGCACGCGACCACCGGCGTGCCGTCGCGCCCCGCCGCCGCGAGCGCGGCGATGGCCTCGCCGGCCGTGCCCCGCGGCGCGCCGGTGGCGCCGGTGCCGAGGATCGCGTCGACGAGCACCGCCGCGCCCTCCAGGGCCGCCGGATCCCACGCCTCGCCGGGGGCGCCCCAGCCGTCGCGCGCCCACGCCGCGTCGCCCCGCAGCCGCTCGTCCGGGACGGTGCTGAGCACGCGAACGGGCCGCCCGGCGTCGCGCAGGAGCCGGGCGGCGACGTAGCCGTCGCCGCCGTTGTTGCCGGCGCCGCAGACGACCACCACCGGGCCCTGCGGCGCCGTGGCGGTGACCGCGTCCGCGAGGGCCCCTCCCGCGGCGGCCATCAGCTCGGTCCCCGGCACCCCGGCCGCGTCGATGGCCCAGCGGTCCGTCGCGCGCATCGCCTCCGCGTCGACGAGCGGGTCGAGCCCCGGGGGCAGCACCGCGGTCACGCCTCCTCCCCCGTGGCCGGCACGGCCCACGCCATCGCGGCCGCGGTGTGGCGCTCGTGGGTCAGCGAGACCGCGACGGCGACGCCGAGCGCGTCGGCGCGGGCCCGGGCGGCGCCGTGCAGGCGGACGCTCGGCGGTCCGCCGCGGCCGACGACCTCGATCTCGAGCGGGCGCAGCGCGTCGAGTCGCAGCGCCTTCGTCACCGCCTCCTTCGCGCAGAACCGCGCGGCCAGGTGGCGCGTGGGCCGGTCGGCGCAGGCGTCGAGCTCGCCGCGGGTGAAGAGCCGCTCGCGCAGGGCGGGGCGCCGGTCGAGCGCGGCCTGCAGCCGCCCGACGTCCAGCAGGTCGATCCCGACGCCCTCGCGCATGCCGCGATGCTATCCGCCGTGGCGGGTCGCCCCGCCGCGGCGGGAGCTCAGCCGACGCGTCCGGGGACCTGCGCCACGAGCGCCTCGCACGCCGCGCGCGCCTCGTCCTCGGTCGGCGCCTCGGCCATGACGCGCACGAGCTGCTCCGTGCCCGACGCGCGCACGAGCACCCGGCCGCGGCCCGCCAGGTCGGCGTCCGCGGCGGCGATCGCGTCGCGCAGAGCCGGGTCGCCCATCGCGCCGTCGCGGTCGGCGACGGGGACGTTGACCAGCACCTGCGGCAGGCGCTCCATCGCGCCGCTGTCCGCGAGCGGGCGGCCGGCGAGCGCCTCGACGAGCAACAGCGCGGCGGCGACGCCGTCTCCGGACGGGACGAAGCCGGTCTCGATGAGGTGGCCGGACTGCTCGCCGCCCAGGTTCCACCCGCGCTCGGCGAGCGCCGCCATGACGTGCCGGTCGCCGACGGGCGTCGTCGCGACCGGGATGCCGGCGGCGTCCATCGCGCGGTGGAAGCCGTAGTTCGACATCACGGTCACGGCCACGCCGCCCTGCAGGCGCCCGGCGGCGTGCAGGTGCCGGGCCATGATCGCCAGCAGCTCGTCGCCGTCGTAGGGCCGCCCGTCCGCGTCGACCGCCAGCAGCCGGTCGCCGTCGCCGTCGAAGGCGAAGCCCAGCTCGGCGCCGCTCTCGCGCACGAGCGCGACGATCGCCTCGGGGTGCGTCGAGCCGACGCCGGCGTTGATGTTGCGTCCGTCCGGGGCGTCGCCGGTCACGACGACGTCGGCGCCGCGCCGGCGGAACGCCTCGGGGGCGACGCCGACCGTGGCGCCGTTCGCGCAGTCCAGCGCGATGCGGCGGCCCGTCAGGTCGAGGCCGGCGAAGCGCTCGTCGAGCGCGGCCAGGTGCTCGTCCGCGGCGCCCGGGAGCGGCGCGACGGTGCCGATGTCGGTGGCGTGCAGCGCCTCGTCCGGCAGCGCCTCGACGAGCGCGGAGACCCGCTCCTCGGCGTCGTCGGGCAGCTTGCGGCCGTCCGGACCGAAGAGCTTGATGCCGTTGTCGGCGAACGGGTTGTGCGACGCCGACACGACGGCGGCCAGGTCGTACCCGCGGCGCCGGACGATGAGCGCCGCCGCCGGCGTGGGCACCACGCCGGCCAGGGCGACGTCCGCCCCGCACGCGGCGGCGCCGGCCGCGAAGGCCGCCTCGAGCATCGGGCCCGACTCGCGCGTGTCCCGTACGACGAGGACCCGCGGGCGCGGGCCGTCGCCGCGACCGTCCGGAAACGCCCCCAGAACGGCGGCACGGCCGAGTCGCAGTGCGAGCTCGGCCGTGAGGACCGCTCCGGCGGCTCCCCGGACGCCATCGGTGCCGAAGAGCCGTCGTCCCATGAGGCGGGAACCTAGCGCTTGGAGAACTGCGGGCGCTTGCGGGCCTTCTTGAGGCCCGGCTTCTTGCGCTCCTTGACGCGCGCGTCACGCGTCAGGAAGCCACGCTTCTTCAGCTCGCCGCGCAGGTTGGGCTGCGCGACGAGGAGGGCGCGCGAGATGCCGTGACGCAGCGCGCCGGCCTGGGCGGCGACGCCGCCGCCGGTGATGCGCGCCGTGACGTCCAGGTTCTCGTCCTGGCCGACGACCTCGAGGGCCTGACGGATCGTGCGCCGCAGGGCCTCGCGCGGGAAGTACGTGTCGAGGTCCTTGCCGTTGACCGTGTACTGGCCCGTGCCCGGGGACAGGATCACGCGGGCGATGGCGGACTTGCGCTTGCCGGTGGCGGCGTAGCGCGCGCCCTCGGACAGGTCGATCGAGACGTCGGCGATCGGCTCGTTCTCGGCGGCCTCGTCGCCCTCGGCACCCTCGCCGGCCTCGGCCTCGGCGTCGTCGCCCTCGTAGTAGTAGCCGAACTCGTCGGTCTTGTCGGCGCCCTGCTCGCCGTCCATCACGATGTCGACCTCGAGGTCGGCACCGGGGATGGCGGGCTTGACGCGGGGCGTCTCGTCCTCGTCCTCGAGAGGCGCGTCCTCGGCGGGGGCCTCCTCGGCGGACGCGTCCTCGGCCACCGGCTCGGCGGGCGCGCTCTCGGGCGCCGCGGCCTCCGGGGTCGGGGCGTCGTTCTGCGCCGCGTCGGTCTCCGGCGTCTCGTCGGGGGTGACGTCGTCAGTCATCGGGCGTTGATCTCCAGGGCCTGCGGCTTCTGGGCCACGTGCGGGTGCTCGGGGCCGGCGTAGACCTTGAGCTTGGTCAGCTGCTTCTTCGCGAGGCGGTTCTTGGGCATCATGCCCTTGACGGCCTTGCGGATGATCTCCTCGGGCTGCTTCTCGAGCTGCTCCGTGAAGGTGCGCGTGTACAGGCCGCCCGGGAAGCCGGAGTGGCGGTGGTACAGCTTGTCGGTGCGCTTGTTGCCCGTGACCGCGATCTTCTCGGCGTTCACGACGACGACGAAGTCGCCGGTGTCGACGTGCGGGGTGTACTCCGGCTTGCGCTTGCCGCGCAGGTGCTCGGAGATCTGGGTGGCGAGGCGCCCGAGCGTCTGGTCGGTGGCATCCACCACGTACCAGGAGCGCTCGCGGGTCTCGGAATCGGCGACGTACGTCTTCACGGGCATCTCGGGTCGTGCGCGGGCAGGGAAGTGACGCGCAGCGGCGAGCGATGGTAGCGCAGTCGGGCGCACCTTCGCGCTGCGGGTGGGCCGGCGTCAGCGCCGAGGCCCGGACAGCGCGACCTCGCGGTCGCGTGCCCACAGCAACAGGTTGACGGCTCCGAGCAGAAAGAGCAAGGCCCCCCACGTCTCGGGGCGCGCGAGCGCGGCCACGTCCTCGCGCGCCGCGATCACCGCCGCGACCCCCGCGACGGCAGCGGCGGTGGACGCGACGCCGACCACGGCGCCGTACGCGTCCAGCAGGACGACGAGCACCAGCCCCGCGCCCGCGCCCACGGCGGCGCCCACGTCGCGCGTGGGCTCGACGCGCGGCACCCAGCCCCGCTCGGCGGCCAGGACCCCCAGGCCCGCCAGACCGAGCACGAGGACGGCGCCCCAGGGCGCGTCCTCGCGGCTCGCGATCCCGACGAGCAGCAGCACGGCCGCCACGGCGAGCGGGACGTGCGCGAGCGGCAGCGCCCCCGCCAGCCCGGCCGCGCCGATCGCGACGCCGCCGCCCAGGTACAGGACGGCGCGAGGCGCCCGGGAGGGCGCCTCGCGGCGGATGCGGGGGCGGCGGCCGCCCCCGCTCCCCCGGCCGCCGGAGCGTCCGGGGCGGGCGCCGCGACGGGCGCCCGTGCGGCCCGACGGCCGGCTCACTCCCACTCGATGGTGCCGGGCGGCTTGCTCGTGATGTCGAGCACCACCCGGTTGACCTGGCGGACCTCGCCGACCATCCGCGTCGCGACCTGGTCGAGCAGGTCGTACGGCAGCCGCGCCCAGTCGGCGGTCATCGCGTCGTCCGAGGTGACCGCGCGGACGGCCACGACGTACCCGTACGTGCGCTCGTCGCCCTGCACGCCGACGGTGCGGACGTCGGGCAGCACGCAGAAGCTCTGCCACAGCTCGCGGTAGAGGCCGGCGGCGCGGACCTCCTCCTGCAGGATGGCGTCGCACTCGCGGAGGATGTCCAGCTTCTCCTCCGTCACGACGCCGCCGACGATGCGGATCGCGAGGCCCGGCCCCGGGAACGGCTGCCGCCAGACCATCCGCTCGGGCAGGCCGATCTCGGTGCCGACCGCGCGCACCTCGTCCTTGAAGAGCGCGCGCAGCGGCTCGACGAGCTCGAACTCGATGTCGTCCGGCAGGCCGCCGACGTTGTGGTGGCTCTTGATCGTCGCCGCGCCCGTCCCGCCGCCCGACTCGATGACGTCGGAGTAGAGGGTGCCCTGGACGAGGAAGCGCGCGCCGCCGGACGGCTCGCCGCTGACCTCGACGTCCGTGTCGGCCGGCGCCTCGCCCGGGTCGCCGGCGGGGGCGGCGAGCTTCAGCGCCTCCTCCTCGAAGATCCGGATGAACTCGGTGCCGATCGTCTTGCGCTTCGCCTCGGGGTCCGTCAGGCCGGACAGGCGGTCGAGGAAGCGGTCCTTCGCGTCGACGACGACGAGCGGCACCTTGAAGTGCTCGCCGAACATCTTCTTGACCTGCTCGCCCTCGTTCTTGCGCAGCAGGCCGTGGTCGACGAAGACGCAGGTCAGCTGGTCGCCGATCGCCTGGTGGACGAGGAGCGCCGCCACGGACGAGTCGACGCCGCCGGAGAGCGCGCAGATGACCTTGCCGTCCCCCACCTGCTCGCGGATCAGGCGGATCTGCTCCTCGGCGATGTTGGCCGCGGACCAGTTCAGGTCGCAGCCGCAGACGTCCCGCAGGAACGTCTGGAGCGTCTGCTGGCCGTACGGGGTGTGGACGACCTCGGGGTGGTACTGGATGCCGTACAGGCGGCGCTCCGCGGACTCGAACGCCGCGACGGGCGACGACGTCGAGCTGGCGAGCGCGACCGCGCCCTCGGGCGGCGTGTAGACGGTGTCGCGGTGGCTCATCCACGCGGGCTGCTCGTCGGGCTGGCCCTTGAGCAGCGTGCCGTGCTCGTGGACCGTGAGCTGGGAGCGGCCGTACTCGCCGACCTCGGCCGACTCGACGCGGCCGCCGAGCTCCTTCGCGAGGAGCTGCATGCCGTAGCAGATGCCCAGGACCGGGACCCCGATCTCGAGGAGCGCGGGATCGAGCGGCGGCGCCTCGGGCGCGTAGACCGACGCGGGGCCGCCCGAGAGGATGATGCCCTTCGGATTGCGCCGGCGAACCTCATCGGCGCCCACGTGGTGCGGCAGCAGCTCGGAGAACACCCCGCACTCGCGCACGCGGCGCGCGATGAGCTGGCTGTACTGGCCGCCGAAGTCGAGGACGACGACCTCGTCGACGTCCGCGCCCGAGGGGAGCGGGTTGGGCGGGGGCGTGGCGGAAGCGGTCAAGGTCAGGCGATGGGGTCGTTGGCGGCCGGGGCGACGGCGATCTCCGCGCGGTTGAACTCCGCGAGGTCGAGCGTGCCGCAGACGGCCATGGAGCGCTTGAGGGCGCCGATGAGGTTGGTGGTGCCGGCGCCGTCCTCGGCGGGACCGAGGAGCACCTGCTCGAGGGAGCCCACGGTACCGACGCGGACGCGGTTGCCGCGCGGGAGCTCGCGGTGCGCCGCGGTGTGCGCCCAGTGCCAGCCGCGGCCGGGCGCCTCGGCGGCGCGGGCGAGCGGCGCGCCGAGCATGAGCGCGTCGGCCCCGCAGGCGATGGCCTTCGCCAGGTCGCCGCCCGTCCGCATGCCGCCGCCGGCGATGACCTGGACGTACTCGCCCGTCTCGAGGACGTGCGTCGAGCGGGCGCCCGCGACGTCGGAGATCGCGGTCGCCTGCGGCAGGCCGACGCCCAGCACCTGGCGGACCGAGGACCCTGCCCCCGCGCCGACGCCGACGAGCACGCCCGCCGCGCCGGTGCGCATCAGGTGCAGGCCCGTGTGGTAGCTCGAGCAACCGCCGACGACGACCGGGATCGGCATCTCGGCGATGAACTCCTTGAGGTTCAGCACCTCGTGGTCCGGGTCGCCGCCGTCCTTCGCGACGTGCTCGGCCGAGACGACCGTGCCGACGATCGCCAGGACGTCGAGGCCGGCGTCGAGCGCCACCTCGTAGTGCCGGCGCACCCGCTGGGGGGTCAGCGCGCCCGCGACGACCACGCCGGGCTCGGACTTGATGTCGCGGATCCGCTCGCGGATCAGCTCGGGCCGGACGGGCGCGGCGTGCAGCTCGCGCAGCCGCACGGCGGCCTCGGCCTCGGGCAGCTCGGCGAGCGCGGCGAGCTGGGCGTCGGCGTCCTCGTGGCGGGTCCACACGCCCTCGAGGTCCAGGATCGCCAGGCCGCCCATGCGGCCGATCGCCTTCGCCGTGGCCGGCGAGACGGAGGCGTCCATCGGCGCCGCGAGCAGCGGCAGCTCGAAGCGGTACGGCCCGAGCTTCCAGGCGACGTCGACCTCGTCCGGGTTGCGGGTCCGGCGCGACGGCACGATCGTGATCTCGTCGAAGCCGTAGGCGCGGCGGGCCTTCTTGCCCCGGCCGATCTCGATCTCCATGCCCCACAGGATCGCGCAGGAGGCGGACGGGCGTCGTCCGGGGCGGCCGACGACGCACCGGCCGGGCGGATCGCGCGGCGCGACCCGGGCCTGCGCGTGGCGGCGAGGCCGCGCCGGCGGGCGCGGCCGGCTCAGTCGTCGTCGACGTCGAGCGCGATCGGCTCGATGTGCACGTCGTGCAGCACGCGCTCGACCTGCCGCGGGTCGACGATGCCGGCGCCGAGCCGCTGCGTGGCGTCCGCGCCGCACGCGACGGCGTAGCGGAGCGCCTCCTCGTCGGAGCGCTGCTCGTAGCGCGCCGCCACGAGCCCGGCGAGGAACGCGTCGCCCGAGCCGATGCGCGCGACGGTCTCGCGCAGCTCGATGCGGGCGCGCAGCAGGTGCTCGCCGACGGGGCCGCCGGCGCCGCCGTCGTGGCGGACGCCGGCCACGCAGCCGTCCTGCAGCGTCATGACCGCCTCGCGGACGCCCTGGTCCAGCAGCTCGCGGATCGCGAGCGCGCGGTCCTCGTCGCCGGCGAACTCGTGGCCGACGACCTCCTCGGTCTCGAGCTGGTTCGGCGTCAGGCCATCCGGCTCGGCCTTCAGGACGTGGCGCAGCGGCTCGCCGTCCGTGTCGGCGTAGACGCGCACGCCCATCTTGCGCAGCTCGCGCACGAGGTCGGCGTAGATCGCGTCGGGCACGTTGCGGGGAAGCGACCCCGCCATGACGACGATGTCGGCGCCCCGCGCCAGGTACAGGAGCTTCTCGCGGAAGAGCTCGATCTCGCGCTCGTCGACCCGGGGGCCCTTCTCGTTCACCTCGGTCTGGACGCCGCTCGTGGGGTCGAAGATCGCGGTGTTCGTGCGCGACTCGTCGGCGATCCGCACGAAGTCGTTGAGGATCGACTCGCGGGTGAGCTGCTCGACGATGCGGGTGCCGGTGTGGCCGCCCGCGAAGCCGGTGGCGATGACGGGCTGTCCGAGCGTCTTGAGGGTGCGGGCGACGTTGACGCCCTTGCCGCCCGCGAGCGTCGTCTGCTCGACCGCCCGGTGCCGGTGGCCGAGCCGGATGTTCGGGACGACGAGGGAGCGGTCGATCGCCGCGTTCAGGGTGACGGTGATGATCATCGCGCGGACCCCACCCTACGGGGTCCGCGAGGCCCGGCGGACCCCGCCGCGAGGCGGACGACCCGATCCCCGGCGGTGACGCGCCAGGAGCACGGCGAGCGCCGCCAGGAGGACCACGGCGACGACCACGAGCGCCCGGACGGGCCCGCGCGCGAGCTCGTCGTCCAGCCGCTCCCAGAAGGTCGCCTTCGCCACCGCGGTGGCGGTGACGGCCGGGACGCGGGCGACGACCCGCCCCCGCTGCCGCACCTCGATCGTGCCCAGGCGCGTGCCGGCGGGCAGCGGCCCCTCCACGTCGGCGGGCGTGCCGACGAGGCGGGTGCTGAGCCGCTCGTCCCGGCGGGCGGTGCGGACGACGGCGGCGTCCGCGCGCAGGGCGACGCGCGCGTCCCGGTAGCGCAGCGGCAGCCGGCCGACCGCCGCGCCGCGCCGGACGGCCGTCACCCGGCGGTAGCGCCCGAGCGCGTAGCGCAGGAGCGCGAGCGAGTCCCGGTCGCGGGCCGCCTCGGAGTCCGTGCCGAGGACCACGGTGACGACGGAGACGCCGTGGCGGCGCCCCGACGCGACCAGCGCGTAGCCGGCCTGGCTCGTGTGCCCGGTCTTCACGCCGTCGACCCAGGGGATCGTCTGGACGAGGGTGTTGCGGTTCTCGACGGTGATCGCGGGCGACGCGGACGTCAGCCGGAGCGACCGGGAGTCGACGATCTCGCGGAAGACCGGGTACCGGCGCAGCAGCAGCGTGAGCTTGACGAGGTCGGCGGCGCTGGCGTGGTGGCCGCGCGCGTCGAGCCCGATCGGGTTGCGGAAGCGCGCCCGCAGCCCGAGCTCCCGCGACCGCGCGTTCATCAGGCCGACGAACGCGTCGACGGAGCCGCCGACGCCGCGGGCCAGGGCGTACGCGGCGTCGTTGCCCGAGGGCAGCATGAGCCCGCCGAGCAGGTCGCGCACGGTCATCCGGTCCCCCGGGTGCAGGTTCGCGAGCGACTCGCCGGGGGTGGCGGGGTAGCGCGGCACCGCGATGCGCGCGTCCAGGTCCTTCCCCCGCTCGAGCGTGACGAGCGCGGTCATCAGCTTCGTCGTCGACGCGATCGCGCGCTGCTGGTCGGCGCGGCGGTCGAAGACGACGTCGCCGGTGGAGAGCTCGACGGCGAGCGCCGCGGGCGCCGAGACCTGGGGCTCCGCGGCCGGGGCCGCGGGGGCGAGGGCCCCCGCGAGGGCCAGGAGGGTGACGAGGAGGGCGACCGCTCGGGCGCGAAGGGGCCGCCGGCGCGGCTCAGTCACGCAGGCGCAGCCGCTGTCCGGCCCGGATCGCCTGCGGGTCCACCCGCGGGTTGAGCTCGAGCAGGCGCTCGACCGTCAGGCCGTACCGCGCCGCGATCTCGCTCAGGTTGTCCCCCGCGCGGATCGTGTACGTCTTCCGCTTCGGCTGCTTCGTCGCCGTCGTCGCGGTCGTGCGGGACGCCGGCTCGCCGCCGCCCTGCGGCGAACGGCCCGCGGAGACCACCAGGAACACCGCGACGACCACGGCCACCAGCGCGCCCGGGGCGAGGAAGCGGAAGGGGCTGCGCGGCGGCATCCGGGGCAGCATAGGGCGTCTGCGTCGTGCGACGGCAGCCGGGCGCTCAGGCCAGGCCCGCCGCCGCCTCGCGCAGCGCCTCCGCGGCGCGGCGGGCCGCCGTCGGGTGGTCCTCGGCACCGGGGGCGTCCCCCGCGCCGACCACGGAGCGGGAGGCCGTCACGAGCGCGGCGCCGGGCCCCGGGGCGAACGCCGCGGCGAGGTCCTCGACGCGGCCGCCCTGGGCGCCGACGCCGGGCAGCAGGAACGGCGCGCGCGGCATGAGCTCGCGCAGCCGGCCGATGCGGTCGGGCGCCGTGGCGCCCACGACCGCGCCCACCGCGGCGACGGCGTCGCCGGCGGGCGTCGCCTCGTCGCCGAGCGCGGCGACGAGCCGAGCGGTGGCCGCCCACACGGGTTCGCCGTCGTCGAGCGCGCGCTCCTGCAGGTCGGCGGCCCCGGGGTTCGAGGTGCGGACGAGGACGAACGCGCCGCCCGCGACGGGCGCGGCGGCGTCGAGGAAGGGGCGGATGGAGTCGGCGCCCATGTACGGCGCGACGGTCACGGCGTCCGCGCCGGTGCCGGGGACCGCGCCCCAGGGCGTGGCGACGCCGCCGAAGGCCGCGCTGGCGTACGAGGCGGCGGAGACGTCGATGTCGCCGCGCTTGGCGTCGAGCACGACGAGGAGGTCGAGCGCGCGGGCGTGGTCCGCGACCTGGCGCAGGGCGGCGACGCCGGGGGCGCCGAGCCGCTCGAAGGACGCGCTCTGGAGCTTCACCGCCACGCAGGCGGGTGCCGTGGCGTCGAGGACGCGCCGGCAGTGGTCGGCGACCGCGAAGGCCGCCGCGTCGGCGGGGGCGAGGCCCGCCGGGACGGTACGGCCCCCGGGCCAGAGCCGTGCGGGGTCGGGATCGAGCCCGACCGCGATGGCGCTGCCCCGGCGGACGACCGCGGACGCCAGCCGGGCCCCGAAAGCGGGGGCCGACCGGGCGTCGGAGGGGTTCGTCGTCAGGCGACGGCCTTCTTCAGGGCCGCGCCGGCGGCGAACTTCGGCAGCTTCTTCGCCGCGATGTCGATCTGCTCGCCCGTGGCGGGGTTGATGCCCTTGCGGGCGGAGCGCTCGGCGACCGAGAACTTGCCGAAGCCGGAGAACGTCACCTCGGAGCCACGCGCCAGGGCGTCGCTGATGGTGTCGAGGACCGCATCGACGGCGGCCTGCGCGTCCTTCTTGCCGAGACCGGCCTTCTCGGCCACGTGATCCACGAACTCTGCCTTCGTCATCTTCAGATCCTCCTGTGGGGCACTGGTTGGGTTGCGACGCTATCGCGTCTGCACGCCCCCCGCAGGAGCGGAGCGGCGGTCCGCCGGCCCCGTCGGGGCGAGGGACGGACGGCGAGAGTGTGCCGTCCCCAGTGGACGGAACGTCGTGCGACCCCCCGGCGGGGACGGGCGACGGACCGCGGCGGGCGCCGCGCCGGCGGCGGCGCTGGACGCGACGACGACGCCGCGCGCGCCGCCGCCCGGCAGCCGCCGCGGCCGCCGGACCGGCCGCCGCGCCGGCCGTCCGGCGAGGTGCTTGGATACCCCGCATGACCCTCGAGCGGATCGCCTGGGCGATCGTCGTCCTGGCCTGCCTCGTGACGGCCCTGATCCTGGTGCTCGGGCACCGGACGGGGTACGGCGCGGTCGCGGGGGCCGTCGGCCTCTCCGCCGCGATCAACCTGCGCTGAGCAGGGCTCTTCCGCGCCGCCGGTCCCGAGCCCGGGACCGCGCTGCGGGCCGATCAGCCCTCGGCGGCGAGCCAGTCGCGCAGCAGCGCGACGGCCCGGCCGCGGTGCGAGATCGCGGCCTTCTCCTCGGGCGCGAGCTCGGCCATCGTGCGGCCCGCCGGGTCGTCGTCGGCGACGAAGACGGGGTCGTACCCGAAGCCGTTCGTGCCGCGCGGCTCGGGCGCCATGCGCCCCGTGCAACGCGCCTCGACGACGTGCTCCACCCCGGCCGCCGGATCCACGTAGGCGATCGCGCAGACGTAGGCCAGCGGACTGCCGACCGGGACCCGCTCGCGGAGCAGGTCGAGGTTCTCCCGGTCCGTGGCGTGCTCGCCCGCGAAGCGCGCCGAGCGCACGCCGGGGGCGCCGTCGAGCGCCTCGGCCGCGACGCCGGAGTCGTCCCCGAACGACGCCCGCCCGGTCGCCGCGGCCGCCGCGCGGGCCTTGCCGAGAGCGTTCTCGGCGAAGGTCGTGCCGTCCTCGGGGGGCAGCTCGACGTCCGCGGGCAGCGGCACGACGGTCCAGGGCGCCAGGAGCGCGCCGAACTCCTCGGCCTTGTGCGGGTTGCGCGTGGCGAGGACCAGGTCGGGCACGGCGCCATCCTACGCGGCGCCGTGCCCGCGGTCCGCGTCACTTCGCGGCGGCCGGCGTCTTCCCGGCGGCGCCGATCGCCGCCTTGACCTTCTCGACGACGGCCTGGGCGATGCCGCCGCCCTTCAGGCCGCCGGCGGCCAGCACGACGCCGGCCATGACGGCGGCGATCAGCATCGCCAGGGCGACGTACTCGACGGTGCCCTGGCCGCGCTCGTCGCGCAGACGGGCGGGCACCCGCGCGGCGCCGTCGGCGAGCCGCAGCAGGCCGTGGTGGGCCCGGGCCGCGACGGCCGTCGGCGCGGACGGGACGAGGGCGGACGAACGGGCGCTGGGGATGGTGGACATGGGGTGCCTCCGGTCTCGGGGTGGATTGCGTCGCCATCGTCCGCCGCGGGGCCGTGCCGTCTCCAGGCCCGGACCGTGCACAATCAGCGCCGGATGCGCATCCTCGTCGTGTCGAACATGGCGCCGGACGCGGCGCACCCCGAGCGCGGCGGCTTCGTCCGCGACCAGGTGGCGGCGCTGCGGCGCCTGCCGGGCCTGGACGTGACGCTGGACGAGGTCCCGCCCGGGGCCTACCGCGCCGCGGCCCGGGGCCTGCGGGCGCGGCACCGGGGACGCCGCTACGACGTCGTCCACGCCCACTTCGGCCTGACCGCGGTGCCCGCGCTCCTCGTGCGCGCGCGTGTGAGGGGAGTGACGCTGCACGGGCGCGACCTGCGCCACCCGCGCTCGCGGCGCGCGACGCTGGCCGTCCTGCCGACGCAGCGGCTGATCGGCCTGGCCTCGGACGACCTGGCGGCGCTCCTGCCGCCGCCGTTCCGCCGCCGCGCCCGGACCCTGCCGGTCGGGCTCGACCTGGCGCGCTTCGGGCCGCTCGCCCGCCCCGAGGCGCGGCGCGCGCTCGGCCTCGACCCGGACGAGCCGTTCCTGCTCTTCCCCTACGGCGCCGACCGCCGGGTGAAGCGCGTCGACCGCGCGCGCGAGCTCGCGGCGGCCGCGGGCCTGCCGCTGCGGACGCTGGGCGGCGAGCCGCCCGAACGCATGCGGGCCTGGATCAACGCCGCGACCGCCGTCGTCGTCCCGAGCGAGCACGAGGGGTTCGGGCTCGCCGCCGTCGAGGCGCTGGCCTGCGACGTCCCCGTCCTCGCCACGCCGACGGGCGCGCACGCGGACACCGTCGGCCGCGTCGCCGGCTGCCTCTGCGCGCCGTGGGACCTGGCGGCGTGGCGGGCGGCGCTCGAGCCCCATCTGCGCGACGACGACCCGCGCGTGGCGGGGCGCGTCGTCGCGGCCGCGCACGGCACCGACGCCTACGCGGCGCGCCTGGCGGACGCCTGGCGAAGCGCCCTCTGAACGCCGCTAGACTCGGCGCGCGGCCGGGCGGACCGACCCCGCGCCGCGCCCCACCGTCATGAGCAGCCTCTTCGACCGCATCCGCCAGCGCTCCGGGAAGGACGGCGAGCCCGCCGCCGCGGGCGCCGCCGAGCCGCCGACCGAGGTCGCTCCCGCGTCGGCCCCGCCCGGCGAGCCGTCGCCGGCCGACCCCGCGGCCGCCGGGGCCCCGCCGGCCGCGCCCGGCGCCGCTCGCACCGCGGACGCCCCGGCCGCGGACGGCCCGGCCGAGAGCGACCCCGTCGCGGCCGCCGATCCGGGCGCCGACGCGCCGGCCCTCGCGGGTGCCGACGCGGACCCGGCCGCGTCGGTCGCCCCCGCGGCGGCGACCGACGCGGCGTTCCCCTCCCCCACCACCCCGGCCGCCGGCGAGGCGCCCACCCGCGTGCACCAGCTCTCCGGCCCCGCCCCGGGCCAGGACGCCGGCGTCGCCGCCGCCACGGACGAGCGGCAGCTCGCCCCCGCCGCCCCCGGCCCGGACGCCGTCGGCCCCGCGGCGCCCGCCCCGGCGGCGACGCCCGACCCCGTTCCCGACGCCGCGGCGCCGCAGGGCGATCCCGCGCCGCCCGCCGCCGTCGCCCCGGCGGCCGCCCCCGCCGGGGCCCCCGCGGCCGCCCCCGTCGCCCCCGCCGTGCCCGGCGACACGTCCGCGGACGGCGTCGCCGTCGTGCCGCAGCGCGTCGGCGTGCGCAATCGCGGGCGGATGCGCCGACGTCTGCGGTACCTGCGTCAGGTCCGCGAGCTCGGGTACCGCGACCTGGGCGGCCTGGTCTTCGAGCTGCGGCGCGCGAACGCCACGAACGAGGTGCTCGTCGGCGCGAAGGTCGACGCGCTGCGACAGATCGACACGGAGCTGCACGCCCTCGAGCACGGCCTGCGCGACTACCGTCCGATCGAGGAGCTGTACGCCCCCGGGGTCTCCGTGTGCCTGCGCTGCGGCGCGCTGCACGGCAGCGACGCGAACTTCTGCCCGCAGTGCGGGATCCGCGTGGGCCAGACCGTCGCCCAGGCCGCGGTCGACCCGGCGACCGTCGCCGGCCCGCCCGCCGCCGGGCCGCCCACCGCCACCGGGACCCACCCGACGGCCCCGCCGCCCGCCGCCGGGCCGAGCACCCCGTACGGCGGCGGCGCGCCCGTCGCGTCCGTCCCGCCCGCCGGGGCGGGGACCGGCACGCCGGAGCCCGCCACGCCCGAGGGCGCCGCTCCGGGCGCCGACGATGCGCCGGGCGGCGCGTCCGACCGGACGCCGGGCTCCGAGAGCGCCCCGGGCGCCGACGGCCGATGAGCCAGGTCCCGCCGACCGCCGTCGTCTGCCCGCGGTGCGGCAACACCGTCGGCGAGGAGCAGGCATGGTGCCTGTCGTGCGGCGCGCCCGCCCGCACGCGCATGCGCCCCACCCCCAACTGGAAGCTGCCCCTCGCGGCGGTCGCGGCGCTCGTGCTCGTCGTCGCCGGCGGCACGCTCGGGGCGTTCGTGGCGCTGACGACCACGACGGACGCCCCCGAGGCGACGACGACGCAGACCGTCCCCGGCGCGGTCGTCCCCGCCGCCACGACCCCCGGCGCGCCGGCCACGGGCGCCCCCGCGGGAACGCCGACGGCCGGCGCGCCGGCGACGGGCACGCCCACCGACGGCGCGCCCGCGACCGGCGCGCCGGCCGGCGGCACCACGCTCCCGGAGGGGGTCGCGTCGCCCGACGCGGCCGGCACCCTGCCGCAGGGCGCGGCCGGCACCGCCAGCGGCGGGACGACCCCGTAGCCCCCGGCCTCAGGCGCCGAGCGCCACGCCCGGCCAGCGGCCGGCGAGGCTCGCGCGCGCCCGCTCGACGATCGGCGCGCCGGAGACGACGCCCTCCCGGACCGGACGCGACGGCCCGGCCCACGCGGCCAGCGTCGCCGCCACGCTCCGCGCGAGCGCGTCGGGGGCGTAGCCGCCCTCGAGGACCAGGCCCACCGGCACGCCCAGCTCGTCGCCGACCCGGTGCACGGCGTGCGCGACGCGCTCGAACCCGGCGTCCGTGACCGTGCAGCCGGCGAGCGGATCCTCGACGTGCGCGTCGTACCCGGCCGAGACGAGGATCAGCTCGGGGGCGTACGAGCGCGCGATCGGCAGCACGATCTGCTCCGTCATGCCGATCCAGACGTCGTCGCCGCTGCCCTCGGGCACCGGCAGGTTGACGGTGAACCCCTTGCCGGCGCCGTGGCCGACCTCGTTCGGCCGCCCCGTCCCCGGGTACAGCGGGAACTCGTGCACCGAACAGAAGAGGACCTCGTCGGTGCCCGCGAAGATCTCGGCGGTGCCGTTCCCGTGGTGGACGTCCCAGTCGTAGACGAGGACGCGCCGCAGGCCGTGGGCGTCGAGCGCGTGGCGCGCGGCGACCGCCACGTTGTTGAACAGGCAGAAGCCCATGGGCTGCGCCGTCTCGCAGTGGTGCCCCGGCGGCCGGTGGAGCGACGCGGCGCGGCCCGCGCCCCCGTCGAGCAGCGCGTCCACCACCGCGACGGCGCCGCCCGCCGCGTGCAGCGCGGCCTCCCACGAGCCGGCCGAGACGATCGTGTCCGCGTCGATCGACCCGCCGCCCGCCGCCGCCAGCGCCCGGATCCGCTCGACGTGCACCGCCGGGTGGACCGCCTGGAGCTGCTCGGTCGTCGCCTGCGGCGACTCGCGCACGTCGTACCCGCACCAGTCGCGGGCCGCGAGCGCCGTCTCGACCGCCGTGATGCGCGCCGCGCGCTCGGGGTGCGAGCCCGTGTCGTGCCGCAGCGAGGATGGATGGCGGAAGAGCACGGGGGCCACGGGCGGATACGGTACCCCCCATGCCCGACTCCGCCGATGCGCCCACCGACGTCCTCGTCGTGGGTGCCGGAGCCGCCGGCCTGTACGCCGCCCTGCGCGCCGCGCGGGACGGCGCCGAGGTGACGGTGATCAGCGCCACGCCGCTCGCCGAGACGGCCTCGTACTGGGCCCAGGGCGGGGTCGCCGCGGCGCTCGCCGTGGACGACAGCCCGGCGGCGCACCTGGCGGACACCGAGCGTGCGGGGCGCGGCCTCGTGCGCCGCAGCGCCGCGGAGGCGCTCTGCCGCGAGGCCCCCGACGCGGTCGCCGACCTGGAGGCGCTCGGCGTGCGCTTCGACGCCGACCGCCACGGCCGGCTGGTGCTCGGCCTCGAGGGCGGGCACACCCATCGCCGCGTCGTCCACGCGGGCGGCAGCGCGACGGGGCGCCGGCTCGTCCGGCAGCTCGCCGCGCGCCTCGTCGCCCACCCCCGCGTCCGGGTGCTCGAGCAGACCCGCGCGTCCGCGGTCTGGACCAGCGACGGCCGGGCCGTCGGCGCGGTCACCGAGGACGGGCGCGCCGTCGCGGCGCGCGCCACGATCCTGGCCTGCGGGGGCTCGGCCGCGCTCTGGCGCCGCACCACGAACCCGCCCGGGTCCGTCGGCGTCGGAGCCCAGCTGGCGTACGCGGCCGGCGCCGAGCTCGCCGACCTGGAGTTCGTGCAGTTCCACCCCACGGCCGTGGCCGGCATCCCGGGCCGCGAGGGGTTCCTGGTGACGGAGGCGATCCGCGGCGAGGGCGCCACGCTGCTGGACGGCCGCGGCGAGCGGTTCGTCGAGGAGCTGGCGCCGCGGGACGAGGTCGCCTACGCCGTGTGGCGGACGATGCGCGACGAGGGCAGCGACCACGTGCTGCTCGACATGCGCCACGTGGACGCGGCGGCGTTCCCCAACGTGGTCGCGGCGCTGCGCGAGTCCGGGCTCGACCCCGAGACCACGCCGGTGCCCGTCGCGCCCGCGTGCCACTACACGATGGGCGGCGTGGCCTGCGACCTGCAGGGCGCCACGCGCGTCCCCGGCCTTTTCGTGGTGGGCGAGACGGCGTGCACGGGCCTGCACGGCGCCAACCGCCTGGCGTCGAACTCGCTGGCGGAGTGCATCGTCTTCGGCGGCCGCGCCGCCCGCGCGGCGCTCGACGCCGCGCCGCTGCCGGAGCGGCTCGCCCCCGCGCCGGCCGGCGCGACGGTGCTCGTCCCCGCCCGGGAGACGCGTCACGCCCTCTGGCGCCACGCCGGGATCGAGCGCGACGCGGAGGGCCTCCGCACGCTGCTCGACGATCCGCACCCCCTCGCCCGCGCGATCGGGGCCGCGGCCCTCGCGCGCGACGAGTCGCGGGGCGCCCACCGGCGCGCGGACCATCCGGCGCTGGACCACGCGCTCGACGGCGTGCACACCATCGTGGCGCCGGCCGCCGACGGCGGCCCCCCCGCCACCCGGCGCGAGCGCTGGGACGCCGCGCCGGCCGCCGCCTAGCGGGAGCGAGCCGAGACATAGCAGCCCGGTTCGCGCCGGGCGCCGCCTCTTAACACGAACCGAACATTCCGGGGGTTCCTACCAGTGGACGGTCATCGACCACCGTCCCACCCTCGCTATGTACCACCTCTCCAGGACTCTCTACCGCGACATCTCCCACTGGCTGCCCGCGGGCTCCCGGCAGAGCCACGAGCGCGTCCTCAAGGCGTGCGAGTCGACGATCGAGCGCCTCGTCACCGATCCGCACTACTTCGCGCACCCCGCCAAGAGCCTCTTCCACGAGATCCGCTTCCTCTTCCCGATGGCGGCCCAGGCCCAGGTCTGGCGCACCGTCGAGACGTACGTGGGCACGGTGGCCGAGGAGCTCCGCCGCGATCCCGACCTGAGCCACGACCTGACGGGCACGAAGCCGACCTGCCAGGCCACGACCCGGCGCGGCCAGCCGTGCCAGCGCGACCCACTCCCCGGCTCGCGCTACTGCCCCTCGCACCAGCACCTCGCCGAGACCGAGAACCTCGACGACCTGGTCGAGCGGGACGAGCTCGTGGTGCTGGCCGCGTAGGCCGCCGCACCCCCGCATCGCGCCGCGGACCGCGCCGCCTCCGGCCCGGGCGGCGGGCGGGATGACGCCGGGCCCGCGAGCGCTACGCTGCCGGGCCATGCTCCTCGGGGTCGACGTCGGCGGCACCTTCACCGACGCGGCCCTCGTGGACGGCGATCGCGTCCACGTCGCGAAGACGCCGACGACGCCGGACGACCAGTCCCGCGGCGTGCTCCGTGCCGTGGCGGACGCCCTCGCCGCCGCCGGCGCGACGCCCGCCGACGTCACCGCGCTCCGCCACGGGATGACGGTCGCGACGAACGCGCTGCTCGAGGGCCGCGTGGCGCGGACCGTCCTGTGCGCCACCGCCGGGTTCGTCGACGTCGTCGAGCTCGGGCGCCAGGACCGGCCGCACCTGTACGACCTGGCCCGCGGACGCGTCGCCCCGCTCGTGCCGCCCGACCGGCGCGTCGCCGTCGACGAGCGCTGCGGCCCCGAGGGCGTGCTGCGGGCCCTGACGGACGCCGAGGCCGCCCGCGTCGCCGACGCCGTCGCCGCGCTCGAGCCCGAGGCCGTGGCCGTCGTCCTGCTCCACGCCGACCGCTTCCCCGCCCACGAGCGGGCGCTCGGCGCCGCGCTGCGCACGCGGCTCGGCCCCGACGTCCACGTCTCGCTCTCCCACGCGGCCGTCGGCACGTTCCGCGAGTACGAGCGCGCGGCCACGACCGAGGTGGACGCGGCGGTGTCGCCGCTCGTCGGGCGGTACCTGCGCCGCCTGGCCCGCCGGTGCGCGGACGGCGGGCTGCCGGAGCCCGAGATCCTGGCGTCGTCCGGCGGCGTGCAGACGCTCGAGGAGGCCGCCGGCCGCGGCGCGACCACGGTGCTCTCCGGCCCCGCCGGCGGCGCCGCCGCCGCGACCATCGTCGCCGCGGCGGCGGGCGAGCCGGACCTGCTCTGCTTCGACATGGGCGGCACGTCCTGCGACGTGCTCGTCGTCCAGGACGGTCGCGCGCGCGAGGTCGGCGGTGGCGCGATCGCGGGCCGCCCGATCGCGCTGCCCACGGTCGACATCCACACCGTCGGGGCGGGCGGCGGCTCCGTCGCGTGGGCCGACCCCGGCGGCGCGCTGCGCGTCGGACCGCGGTCGGCGGGCGCGCGGCCCGGCCCCGCGAGCTACGGCCACGGCGGGACGGAGCCGACGGTCACGGACGCGCACGTCGTCCTCGGGACGCTGGACCCGGACGAGCCGCTCGCCGGCGGCGTCGCGCTCGACGCGGCGGCCGCCGCGGCCGCGGTGGGCCGCCTGGCGGGCGTGCTCGGCCTGGAGCCGCGCGCCTGCGCGCGCGGCATCCTGCGGGTCGCCGACGCCGAGATGGCCCGGGCGTTGCGCGTGATGACCGTCGAGCGCGGCCTGGACCCGCGGCGCTTCGCCCTGCTCGCCTACGGCGGCGCCGGCGGCCTGCACGCGGCGGGCCTGGCCGCCCGCCTGGGCATCCGGCGCGTGCTCGTGCCGCGGGCCGGCGGGGTGCTCTCCGCGCTGGGCCTGGCGGCCGCCGAGCGGCGGAGCGACCGGGCCCGCACCGTCCTGCTGCGCGGCGACGCGATCACCGCCGATGCGCTGGCCGCCTCGTCGCCGTCGCGCCCCGGCGCGGCCGTCGAGGTGGCCTACGACGTGCGCTACGCCGGCCAGGCCTTCGAGCTGACCGTCCGCGGGTGCCCGCCGGACCCGGCGGCCCTGCGCGCCGCGTTCGACGCCGCGCACCGGGAGCGCTACGGCTTCGACGACCCGGACGCGCCGATCGAGCTCGTGACGGTCCGCGAGACCGAGCGCGTTGCGGGGCCGCCCGGCACGCTCGGGACGGCGCCGCCGGACGCGGGCGGCGCGACCGTCGGCCCGGCGGTCGTCCGCCTGCCGGGCGCCACGGTGGTCGTGCCCGCGGGCTGGCGCGCGAGCACCGACGCCTCGGGCACGCTGCGGCTGGAGGCCGACGACGCCGTGCCCGCCCCGGCGCCGTGGGAGGCCGACGCATGAGCCTGGACGCGGTCGCCCTGCAGGTCCTCGTCGGGGCGCTGCGCGCGGCGTGCGACGAGATGGGCGCCGTGCTCGTGCGCTCCGCCCACTCGCCGAACATCACGGAGCGCCGCGACTGCTCCACCGCGCTCTTCGGGGCGGACGGCGTGATGATCGCCCAGGCGGAGCACATCCCCGTCCACCTGGGCGCGATGCCCGCCTCCGTCGCCGCGGTGCGCGACCGGCCGCACCGGCCCGGCGTCTCGTGGATCCTCAACGACCCCTACGCCGGCGGGTCGCACCTGCCCGACATCACCGTCGTCACGCCGGTGTTCGCGCCCGCGACCGACGAGCCGGTCGGCTTCGCCGCCGCGCGCGCCCACCACGCCGACGTCGGGGGCAGGACGCCGGGGTCCATGCCCGCCGACTCCGTCACGCTCGACGAGGAGGGCGTGCGGATCGCGCCGCAGCCGCTGACCCCCGCGCTGCTGGACGAGCTCAGCGGACGGATGCGGCATCCGGCCCAGCGCCGGGCGGACCTGCGGGCGCAGCTCGCGGCCTGCGAGGCGGGCGCGGCCCGGCTGGCCACGCTCGCGGCGGCGCGCACGCCGGCGGCGCTGCGCGGGGACCTCGGCGACGTCCTGGCCTACGGCGAGCGTCGGATGCGCGCTGCGATCGACGCGCTCCCCCGGGGCGAGCACCGCTTCGCCGACGTGCTCGAGGGCCGCGACGGCCAGATCCCGCTCGCGGCGCGCGTGCACGTCGAGGCCGGGCGCGTGACGGTCGACCTGCGCGACGCTCCCGACCAGGGCCGGCACAACCTCAACTGCCCGCGCGCGGTGACGGAGTCGGCCTGCCTCTTCGCCGTCCGCGCGGCCGTGGCGGACCCCGAGCTGCCGACGGACGACGGGACCCGGCGCCGGGTGCGCGTGCTGACCCGTCCCGGCTCGCTCCTCGACGCCCGTCCGTGGCCGGACGGCACGCTGCCCGCCGTCGTCGCCGGCAACGTCGAGACGAGCTCGCGGGTGGCGGACCTGGTGCTCGGGGCCCTCGGCCGGGCGCTCGGCCAGGGGACGATGAACAACGTGACCCTCGGCGACGAGCGCCGCACGATGTACGAGACGATCGCCGGCGGCCAGGGCGCGCTGCCCGACGCCGACGGGCCGAGCGCCGTCCACGTCGCGATGTCGAACACCCGCAACACGCCGGTCGAGGCGCTCGAGACGTCGTTCCCCGTGCGCGTGGAGCGGTACGAGGTGCGGCGCGGCAGCGGCGGCGCCGGACGGCGGCGCGGCGGCGACGGCGTGGTCCGCGAGCTGCGCGCGCTGGCGCCGCTCGACTTCCAGCTGCTCGGGGAGCGACGCGAGGTGCCGGCCCGCGGCGCGGCGGGCGGCCGCCCCGGGGCGCGGGGACGGCACCTGGTGGACGGCCGGCCGCTGCCGGCGAAGGCCGGCGGTCGACTGGCGCCCGGGTCGGTGCTGCGGATCGAGACGCCGGGCGGCGGCGGGCACGGCGCCCCGGACGGACCGGACGAGGCCGCGTCGGGACCGCACGTCTGAGGCCTCACCGCAACGTTTTCGACGGAGAACCGAGGGGGCAGCACCGAAGCGGACCCGCGTCCGTGCGCTGGGGCACGCAATGCGGGAAACCCCTTGGTTTTTCCGGCACTGTCTGCAACGATGGCGTCTCCGTCCTGTTGCGAACTCCGCCGGTTGAGCGGCTGCGCGCAGGATCGTTCATCACCAAGAGTTGGTTTTCCGCCATGCCGATTGCTTTCAAGGAATGGGCGGTCACGGTTCGTGCCCTCGCGGAGGGTGAGCAGCTGCTCACGTTGCGTAAGGGCGGGATTCGCGAAGAGCACAAGCACTTCCGTCTCGACCACGATCGCTTCTTCCTGTACCCCACGTTCGATCATCAGCGCAACGACGTCATCCGTGAGTCGCACCTGCCGGAGCTCCGGCGCGCGCTCGAGGAGGGTGTGTGGCCGGACGGCGACCCGCCGCCCACCGCGCTGACCGACGACGGTGGCATCCCCCAGCCGGAGCGTGTGCGCATCCGTGCGTGGGCCGAGGCGGTCGCCCACTACACGGTGACGGACGCCCGCGTCGTCGAGGCGCTCTCCCCGTACTACGTGTGGACGCCCGACTACGCCGAGAAGCGGCTGAACTGGAAGCACCGCCACCCGCTGCACGTGGTGCTGCTGCGCGCCTACCGCATCCCGCGCCCCGTCACGGTGCGCGTGCGTGACGACTTCGGTGGATGCCGGTCGTGGCTCGAGATCCAGCGCGACCTGCCGTTCGAGGGCACCCCGGTCCTCTCGGACGACGAGTTCACCCGCGCGACGGACCAGATCGAGTCCATCCTGGACGGCGCCGCCGAGCGCGCGTCCCTCCCGGCGCTCGCCTAGCACCGCCGCAGGAGCCGGGGCCGCCCCGCGCGTCCCGGCCCCGCTCCCCCGAAGCACGGGCCCGCATCGCGGGCCCGTGCTCGTTCGTGCGGCCGCGTCCGTGCGCGGGGCGTCGGCCTCGAGCGGACCGCCTACGGCTCCCGACGCCCGGGAGCCCGCCCCGCCCGGGAGCGGCGGACGTCTTCGCCCGCGCGTCGCGTGCCGTGGCCGCGCGCCGGTCAGGCGGCGGGCGGCGGCTCGACGGGCACGTCGGTGATCTCCGCGCCGTCGATGAGGTAGCTGCGCACCTCGGGCTCGTCTCCGGCGGTGCCGACGATGAGCCACTCCACGCCGGGCCAGCCGCCCGCGAAGTTGATGTCCGTCTGCGACGGGTAGGGCGCCGACCGGGTGTGGGAGTGGTAGATCACGCCCAGCTCCTGCCCGTCGTCCTCGAGCTGGTCGAGCAGGCGCAGCAGCGTCGGACCGTCGATCTCGAAGCCCAGGCGCTTCGGCCCGCGCAGGACGTTCTCCAGCGGGTGCACCGAGACGACGAGGTCGTCCCGGGTGCCGAGCACGCCGCAGCACTCGTCCGGGGCGTCCCGGACGGCGTGCTCGACGACCTGCTGCAGGAGCTCCGGGGCGATCCTCATGCGGGCGCCCCGGAGCGGCGGGTCGAGCCGTGCGTCACGCGTCGGAGCGGCCGAAGGCGTCCTGCGCCTCGCGGTTGCCCTCGGCCGGCGTCGCGGCCGTCGTCGTCGCCGCCGGGGCGACGGGCTCGCTCGGCGCGGCGTGGACCTGGGCCGGGCGCTTGCGCGCGGGCCGCTCGTCCTCGTCGTCCTCGTCGAACGGGTTCGCGGACGAGATGCTGTCCTTGAACTCGCGCATGCCCTTCCCGAGGCTCTTGCCCACCTCGGGCAGCTTCTTCGGGCCGAGCACGAGCAGCGCGATCACGAGGATCACGATGAGTTCCATAGGTCCGATGGGGCCCATCAGATCACCACCACAGGGTCGATTCGAGTTCTGCGATCTCCTCCGTCGGGCGGGTGTAGATGCCCGAGGAGAGGTACTTCCAGCCGTCGTCGCAGACGATGAAGACGACGTTGCCCTCGTCCATCTCGCCGGCGATCCGGACGGCGACGCGGGCGATGGCGCCGGAGCTGACGCCCGCGAACAGGCCCTCCTCGTCCAGGAGCTTGCGCGTCCAGACGATGGCGTCCTGATTGGTGACGAAGATCTTCCGGTCCAGGAGGGAGAGGTCGATGATCGGCGGGATGAACCCGTCCTCGAGGGAGCGCAGCCCCTGGACGGGCTCCCCCTGCATCGGCTCGGCCGCGACGATCTTCACGCGGTCGCCGAGCTCCTCCTTGAACCGGCGGGCGTTGCCCATGAGCGTGCCGCCGGTGCCCAGGCCCGCGACGAACGCGTCGACCTGGCCGTCGAGCTCGCGCAGGATCTCGACCGCGGTGCCGTCGTAGTGCGCGCGGGGGTTCGCCGGGTTGCCGTACTGGTACGGCATGACGTAGCGCGCGTCCTCGGCGGCCATCTGCTCGGCCAGGCGGACGGCGCCGTTCGAGCCCTGGTCGCCCGGCGAGTACACGATCTCGGCGCCGTACATCCGCAGGAGGTCGGTGCGCTCCTGCGTGACGTTGTCCGGCATCACGACCTTGAGCCGGTAGCCCTTGCGGCGGCAGATCATCGCCAGCGCGATGCCCGTGTTGCCGGACGTCGGCTCGAGGATCACGGAGTCCGGGCCGATCGTGCCCCGCTCCTCCGCGTCCTCGATGAGCGCACGGGCGACGCGGTCCTTGACCGATCCGGTCGGGTTGGCGGACTCGAGCTTGGCCCAGATCCGGACGCCCGGCTTCGGCGACAGGCGCTTGAGCTCGACGAGCGGCGTGTTGCCGATCGACTGCACGAGGTCGCCGTAGCGGCCCGCGCACGGCCGATTCTCGAGGGGAGGCAGAGCCATGACTTCACGAAGTGTAGTCAGGCCCGGCCGGCCGCCCGCGCACTCGGCGTGCAGGCGCCAGGACGGCGGGCGGTCACGCGGTCGTGCTGAGCACCACGGGATGCACGGGCCCCGCGCCGCGGCGGCGCAGCTGGCCGCCGACCATCGCGAGCGTCCAGCCGCTCTGCCGGACGTCGTCGAGCAGCAGGCACGGCCCCGTCGGCACGTCGCCGACGACGGCGAACGCCCCCCGGACGTTGCCCGCCTGCTGCGCCGCGCCGCGCATGGCGTCCTGCCGCGGACGGTCCTCGCGCCGCGTCAGCACGGCGTGCCACGGCAGCCCGAGCGCCGCGGCGAGCCGCGCGCCCAGGTCCGACACCGGGTCGCCGGTGCGCCGGGACGGGACGGCCGTCACCCAGGCGACGGGGACGCTCCACGTGCGGACGAGCGCCGCGAGCCCCTCGACCACGTCGTCGCCGAGCCGGCCCGCGTCGAGCTCGGCCCGCACCTGGGCGTCCCATCCCGCGTCGCCGCGCCGGGCGAGCGCGCGCCCGGGCTCCGTCCGGACGTCGTCGGGGATCTTCCGCATCTTGCCCGTCGCCGCGTCGGGGGCCATCCGCTTGGGGTCGAAGGCGACGGGCCGGGAGCGCAGGGCGGTCTGCGCCTCGCGGACGAGGGTCCCGTCCGGCGCGTCCGCCCACTTCGGGGCCGTGCAGACGGCGCAGCGCCCGCAGTCCTCCGGGTCGGGATCGTCCAGCTCCTCCTGCAGGGTCCGCATGAGGCAGCGGCCGTCCGTGCCGAAGCGCGCCATCGCGGCCTGCTCCGCCCGCCGGAGCGCCGTGACGTGGCGGTAGCGCTCCGCGTCGTACGTCCAGTCGCTGCCCGGCACGTCGACCCAGCGCCCGCCGGAGCGCGCGACGGCCCCCTCGACGTCGAGGACCTTGAGCATCGCCTCGAGGCGGGTCAGCCCCAGGTTCACCTGCGCCTGCACCTCGCGCGTCGTGGCGCCCGCCTCCCCCGCCGCGGCCAGCACGCCGCGGACCTCGGTCACGCGCTCCTCGCTCGGGAACGCCTGGGCGATGAAGAAGTCCTGGATGCGCCGGTCCTCGGCGCCGCGCAGGAGGACCACCTCGGCGTGGTCGACGCCGCGGCCGGCGCGCCCGACCTGCTGGTAGTAGGCCACGACCGAGCCGGGCGCCTGGTAGTGCACGATGAACCCGAGGTCGGGCTTGTCGTAGCCCATCCCGAGGGCGCTCGTGGCGACGACCGCCTTCACCTCGTCGCGGCCGAGCCGCTCCTCGAGCGCGACGCGGTCCTCGGACGCCTGCTGCCCGGTGTACGCCTCGGCCACGATGCCGTGCTCCCGCAGGAACGCCGCGACCTGCTCCGCGTCCTGGACCGTCAGCGCGTAGACGATCCCGGACCCGGGGAGCCGCCCGTCGGGGCCGAGGTGCTCGACGAGCCACGCCAGGCGCTCCGCCGGGTGCGGCAGGTCGACGGTCTCCAGGCGCAGGCTGGTGCGGGCGAGCGACCCGCGGTACGTGCGCAGGCCGGGGTCGCCGGCGTCGCCGCCCCGGACGGCGAGCTGGTCGACGACGTCCTGCACCACGCGGTCGTTCGCCGTCGCGGTGGTGCCCAGGACGGCGGCGTCCGCGGGGAGCTCGGCGAGCACGTCCTTGATCCGCCGGTAGTCCGGGCGGAAGTCGTGCCCCCAGTCGGAGACGCAGTGCGCCTCGTCGATGACGAGCAGGCCGGTGCGGCCCGCCACGAACGGCAGCAGCCGTTCGCGGAAGCGGTCGGCGTTCAGCCGCTCAGGCCCGATCAGCAGCAGGTCGACGTCGTCGGCCTCGATGCGCGCCTCGATCTCGGCCCAGTCCCCCTGGTTCGTCGAGTTGATCGTGTGCGCCCGCAGCCCCATCGCCCCGGCGGCCGCGAGCTGGTTGCGCATGAGGGAGAGCAGTGGCGAGACGATGAGCGTCGGCCCCGCTCCTCGCGCGCGCAGCAGCGCCGTGGCGACGAAGTAGACGGCGCTCTTCCCCCATCCCGTCCGCTGGACGCAGAGGACGCGGGCGCGGTCCTCGACGAGGTCGCGGATCGCGTCGAGCTGGTGCTCGCGGAACGTCGCGGCGGGGTTGCCGGTGAGCTGCCGCAGGCGGCCGAGCGCCTCGTCGGCGAGGGGGATCTCGGTGGTCGTGGACACGTCCCCCATGCTGCCGCACCCCGCGTGCCGCGGGGCCGGCGCTTCGTGCCGGATCAGGCGCGGCCGAGTCGCGACTCCGCGGCGAACGCGGCCTCCGCGCGCCCGAGCTCCGTCGTCGGCGCGTCGCCGTACAGGTACTCGCCGACGATGGCGCCCCAGTCGCCGCCGGCGCGCAGCTGGCCGAGCACGATGGCGACGACGTCGGTCATGCGGCGGACGAGGACGGCCTCGGCCGGCAGGGTGAAGCGGTTGGCCTCGGCGCGGACGGCACGCATCTGGGCGCGCATCGCGGCGCGGTCGCGCTCGGCCGGCGCGGCGTCCGCGCCCCCGGCGTCGCCGTCCGCGCCGTCGGCGTCGGCCGCCGGCTCGTCCTCCGCGGGCGCGACGCCGAGGGCGGCCTCGTCCTCGGGGGTCGTCCAGACGCGCGGGTCCGCCGCCTCGGGGCCGAACCGGCGCTCGCCGGGCACGGCGTACCAGCCGGCCATCGCGCGCATGAGCCGCAGGACGAGGTCCTCGTCCATCGCCGCCGCCCGCTCGGGCGGCAGGTAGCCGGTGGCGATGAGCGCGTCGCGCAGTCCCGGGGCGTCGCTGTCGCGGGTCGCGCGGGCGATCGCGCGCTCGCCGTCCAGGTACGCGGGACCGACGTCGCGCAGCAGCCCGTAGTCGAGGAAGCAGACGCCGCCGTCGGGCGTCCGCAGGTAGTTGCCCGGGTGCGGGTCGCCCAGCGCGATCCCGTTGCGCAGGAGCAGGCCGAAGAAGAAGCGGACGACGATCTCGCCGTAGCGGTCGCGCTCGTCCTGGCCGAGTCGGCGGACGTCCTCGAAGCGCTGCCCTTCCACGTACGCGGACACGAGCACGCGGCGCGTGGAGAGCTCGGTGTGCACGCGCGGGACCCGGACGAAGGGGTGGCCACGGAACAGCCGCTCGATCCGGCGGTGGTTCTGGGCCTCGAGCTCGTAGTCGAGCTCCTCGGAGATCCGCTCGCGGAGCTCGTCCGCGAGCGCCTTGGCGTCCAGGCCGGGGGCCAGGCGCTTCACGAGCGGCAGCAGCAGCATCGCGTTGCGCAGGTCGGTCTCGACGGCCTCGGCGACGCCGGGGTACTGCACCTTCACGACGACGTCCTCGCCGTCGAGGGTCGTCGCGCGGTGCACCTGCCCGATGGACGCGGCGGCGAAGGCCTGCTCGTCGAAGGACGCGAAGACGGACGAGAGCGGTCCGCCGAGCTCGCGGCGCAGCAGCTTCTCGAGCTGCCGGAACGGGACGGGCGGGACGTCGTCGCGGAGCTGCGCGAGCTTCGCGCGCAGCTCGTCGCGCTGGTCCTCGGGCAGCCCCTCGAACTCGACCATCGAGATGATCTGGCCGATCTTCATCGCGGCGCCGCGCATCTGGCCGAGCTGGTCGACGAGCTGGTGCACGAGCGCGGCGGTGCGCTCGCCGCGCTTCTCCTCGGCGCGCTCGGGGGTGCGCACGCGGTTGGCGGCGCGCATCCCGGCCCAGCGCAGGCCCTGGCCGGCGACGAGGCCGCCGACCCGGGCGGTGCGGGCCACGCGCCCGGTCGGCAGCTGTCCGGCGGCGCGGTCGCCGGGGGCCTCGGGGCGGTCGGCGGGATCTTCGGAGCGTCCGCGAGCCATCTCCCCGAGGCTATCGGCGCGGCGCCGCGGTCCCTGAGGAACGGGCGCCGCCGGCCCGGGGCCGGCGGCGGGGTCCTGCGTGGCGGCCGACGGGCCGCGTCGGCCGGGGGACGCTCGGGCGACCCCCGGCCTGCGATGGGCGCGGGTCGCGCTAGCGACCCCCGGCCTGCGATGGGCGCGGGTCGCGCTAGCGACCCCCGGCCTGCGATGGGCGCGGGTCGCGCTAGCGACCCCCGGCCATCGCCGGGAGGATCTGCAGCGTGTCGGTGTCCGCGACGGGCGTGTCGAGGCCGCCGAGGACCCGGACGTCCTCGTCGTTGAGGTACACGTTCACGAAGCGGTTGAGGTCCCCATCGGCGCCGAACAGCTGCGTCTTCAGCTCCTCGTGCTGGGCGGCGAGGGCGTCGAGCACCTCGCGCACGGTGCCGCCGTCGGCGGACACCTGCCGCTCCCCGCCGACGGACGGGCGGAGGACCGGGGGAATGCGAATCTGGGCCATGGTGGCGAGACCTTAGAGGGTCGGGGGTGGGCGGGACGGACGGCGCGCGGGGCCTAGCCGGCGGCGGCGCAGAACGCCTCGTAGTCGGGGAACTGGCCCATCTCCTCCGCGGAGATGGACGCGCGATCGCGCGAGCACACGGGGCACTCGGGGTCCTTGCGCACCTTGACCTCGCGCATCTCCGCCGCGAGCGCGTCGTACATCACCAGGCGGCCGCGAAGCGAGTCGCCGACGCCGACGATCAGCTTGATGACCTCGGTGGCCTGCAGCAGGCCGGCGGTGCCGGGCAGGACGCCCAGGACGCCGTTGGCGCCGCAGGACGGGGCCAGCTCGGCGGGCGGCGGGACCGGGAAGAGGCAGCGGTAGCAGGGCCCGTCGTTCGCGGTGTCGAAGACGGAGAGCTGCGCCTCGAAGCCGAGGATCGCGGCCGACACGACCGGCTTGTCCAGGCGGACCGCGGCGTCGTTGATGAGGTACCGCGTCGGGAAGTTGTCCGTCCCGTCGACGATGACGTCGTAGCCCTGGAACAGCTCGAGCACCGTCTCGGCGTCGAGACGCTGGCGGTGCTGGACGACCGTCACCTCGGGGTTGAGGTCGGTGATGCGCTGGGCGGCGGACTCGACCTTCGCGACGCCGACGGTCGACGTGCCGTGCACGACCTGGCGCTGCAGGTTGGAGAGGTCGACGACGTCGTCGTCGACGATGCCGATCGTGCCGACGCCGGCCGCGGCCAGGTACAGCGCGTTCGGCGAGCCGAGGGCGCCGGCGCCGATCAGCAGGACCTTCGCGTCCATGAGCTTGAGCTGCCCCTCGATCCCGATCTCGTTGATCAGGAGGTGGCGGCTGTAGCGCTCGCGCTGCTCGGCCGTGAGCGTGCGCGGCACGTCGACCTCGTAGCCGCGGTCCTTCCACAGCGTGTAGCCGCCGGTCATCGACTCGACGCGCGCGTAGCCCAGGTCCTCCTTGAGCGTGCGCGCCGCCAGCGCGGAGCGGTTGCCGGAGGCGCAGTACAGGACGACGCGCTTGGCGCGGTCGCCGACGGCGCCGTCGATGCGCGACTCGAGGAAGCCGCGCGGCACGTGGATGGCGCCCGGGAGCTTGCCCGCGGCGACCTCGTCGCTCTCGCGGACGTCCACGACGACCGTGTCCTCGTCCCAGAGGACCTCGTGCACCTGCGCCGGATCGACCTCGTCGACCTGGCCCTTGATCTGGCGGACGAACTCCGCACCCGAGGGGGTCATGCCTTCACCTGTACATCCGATGGGATTTCCGTGCTTTACAAAGTGTAGCGGCGACCGGAGGGGGCGCCACCGGGCCGGGCGCCGGCCCGGCGGGCGCCGACGCGCCGTCGGAGGGCTACCCTCGGAGGGGTGTCCGCCCGCGCGCGCCTCTCCCTGCTGATCACGGCCGTCGTCGTCCTCGGCGTGGCCGTCGTGCTGACGTTGGCGCGCCCCTCGTCCGACGACGCCGCCGTCGCCAGCGGCGTGCAGGCGGCGTCGACCCCGTACGAGGGCGCCAGCCGCGGCGGCGTCCCCTCTCCCGAGCTGCGCCTGAAGGACCAGGACGGCCGCGAGACGACGCTCGAGCAGTTCCGCGGACGCCCGGTCATCGTCACGTTCATGTACGCCACCTGCGACGACACGTGTCCCGCAGCGGCGCGGCAGATCGCGGGCGCGCTCGACGACCTGGGCGAGGACGTGCCGACGATCGTCATCAGCGTCGATCCGCAGAACGACACCCCCGACCTGGCGCAGCGGTTCCTGAACAAGATGCGGCTGGGCGGGCGGGCCCGCTACCTGCTCGGCACGCGGCCGCAGCTGGCGCCGATCTGGCGCGACTACTTCATCCAGCCGCAGGGGGCGGAGTTCGACCACTCGGCGTACGTGCTGGTGCTCGACGGCCAGGGGCGCCAGCAGGTCGCGTGGCCCGTCGACAAGCTGACGGCGCAGGGCCTGGCGCACGACGTCCGCGCCGTGCAGGCGCGCACGGGCGGCGCCACCGCGACGAAGGGCTGACGCGCGGCCGGTCGCCGCGGGCGGAGGCGACGACGAGCCGGCGGGCCGCCCGGCCGCGGCGGGGCGTCGGCGCGGCGGAGGTTCGCCCCCCCGCCCCGGTCAGACGCGGGTGCGGCGCAGCTCGTCGGCCTCGAGGTCGTCCAGACCGTCGAGGTCGTCCAGCTCGTCCTCGTCGGGCATCCGCTTGCCGGCCAGCCACAGCCCGCCGGCCACGATCAGCACCGGCACGAGGTACAGGATCGCGTGGTACCAGTGGCCGATGTGCGCGAGGACGCTCACGAGAGCAACCATAGCCCGAGCGACGTGAACGCCACCATCACGGCGAGCATCCAGTACTGGGAGCGCGCCGCGGTCCGCGGCCCGCGGAACGTGCGCAGGGCCAGGTCGTGCGCGGCGACGAGGCCGGCGACGTGGCCGAGGACGAGCGCGGCGACCTGGACGTACCAGGTGCCGTTGCCGCCGAGGACGGAGTAGTCCACGCCCCAGCCGGCGGTGCCGAACCAGTTCGCGCCGTCGCCCCGCGGGTCGGAGAGCAGGAAGCCGAGCGTCTGCCCGCGCTGCAGGAGCAGCGAGCAGTAGTGCGCGACGGCGTAGCCCAGGGCGATCGGCACCAGCGTCGGCGCGAAGCGGCCCATGAGCTCGCGGGCGGTGTGGCGGGTCGGATCCACGCTGTGCATGCCGGCGATGCCGAGCCGCACGAAGCCCGACACCAGCAGGACCGTGACCGCCAGCCCCAGCGTGAGGGCCGCCGTGGCCGCGCCGTTGGCGCTCAGCCCGAGGCTGCCGAACAGGTCCTCGAGCCGGGGGCCGAGGGCGCCGTCCGACGTCCACAGCTCGCCGCCGGAGATGCCGTCGAACGTCGTCGAGCCGACGAGGGCGAGGACGACCGCGCTCAGCCCGGTCTGCGGCGGCACCTGGACGAGGCCGGTGCCCGGCCAGCGCAGGTGCACGCGGCCGTCGGCCCAGCGCAGCGGGGCCAGGCTGCCCGCCAGGCGGAAGTACTGGCCGAACCCGTCGGCGTGGTCCAGGAACGCCGTGCCCCAGACGCCGCAGCCGACGAGCATCGCCGCGCCGTAGACGAGCGCGAGGGCGCCGAGCAGGTCGGGGGCGTCCTTGTTCGGGGCGGCGAGCTCGAGCCACGCGAACGCCAGGAGCACCGCCGCGGCGGGCCACAGGCCCAGGCGGGCCGGCCACGGCGTCGGCGCCGGCAGCCCGTCGCGGCCCGCGATGCGGCGGCCCAGCCAGCCGGCGGCGTCGGCGATCGCGCGCCACGGGCTGAGGGCACGCCACAGGTCGCCCACGAACACCGAGAGCACCGGCACGCCGACCCAGAAGGCGACGTAGACCATCGTCGGCGCCAGGTTCGCCTGGACGTTGCTCGTGCCCGTCAGGCCGGCCCAGACCGTCAGGCCCCAGAGCGCGACGCCCAGCAGCCCCAGGACGATCCGGCCGCCCGTGCGGGCGGCGGCGGGCACGGCGACGGACCGGCCCTCGGCGAGCGCCGCCAGCCGCGGGCGGGGCCAGAGCACCATCAGGCCCACGAACGAGACGACGAGCACGATGGCCGCCGCCCACGCGAACAGCCACTCCGGGATGGGCAGGTTGCGCGTCCCGCCCAGGCCGTGGGCGGCGGCGGAGGACGGCGCGAGCAGCGCGGCGGACGCGACGCCCGCGGCGACCGCGGGCCACCGCCGTGACCGGCGCGATCGGGGGTCAGGCATCGCCCCGATGGTAGGCGAGCCGCGACGACGATGTACCCTCTCCGGCCTCATGCGCGTCCCTGCGGAGACCATCCCCGCCCCGCCGTTCCCGCGGCCGGCGCTGTGGGCGAACGTCGCGATGCTGCGGATGGACCAGCAGAAGGGCCGCCCCGTCCTGATCGAGTTCTGGGACCTCTGCCGGCCGGCCTCGGTGCGCAGCGTCGAGTACCTGAAGGCGTGGCACGAGCGGTACGAGCCGCACGGCCTGCGCGTCGTCGGGGTGCACTGGCCCGGCAGCGACCTGGGGCGCGGCTACGAGACGGTCGGCGCGGCGGTCAAGCGGCTGGGCATCACCTTCCCCGTGCTGCTCGACGACGACGGGACGTACCGCGACGAGTTCGAGACGCCCGGCTGGCCGGCGCGCTACCTGTTCGACGGCTCCTCGTGGCTCGTGGACTACGAGCACGGCGAGGTCGGCTACCGCGACACCGAGACCGCCATCCAGGAGCTGCTCGGGATCGACGAGCCGCCGCTCGCGCCGCTGCGGCCGGTCGACGACGACGACGCCGAGCTCGTCGTGCCGACGGCCGACCAGCCCGGCGCGTACTCGGGCCCGTACACCGCGGGCGAGGTGTGGGCGGTCGTCGAGCCGCCCGCCGACGGGCCGGGCGCGGTGCAGGTCGACGGCGAGACCATGACGTTCGAGGGTCCGGGCGCCTACCGGATCGTCGCCCACGAGGTCTCGACCGCGGGCGAGCTGTCGCTCGTGCCCGCCGACGGCACCGTCGTCCACGAGGTCAGCTTCGCGCCCGGCCTGAAGGCCGCGCCGCGGGCCTGAGCCGGCGCCGGCGGCCGCCCGGTCAGCCCAGGGCGACGTCGTCGAGCAGCCCGACGAGCTCCACCGTCCCGTCGGCGTCCACGCGGGCGGCGTGCCCGGGCCAGTAGGCGCTGCCGGGGGCGACGCCGCGCGTGGCCAGCCCGCCGACGTGCACCCACGACCCGGTGTTGACCAGCCGGCCGCCGTCGGCCAGGCGCCACTCCCCGACGTCGTCCCCGGGCAGCGGCCCCGCCCGGTGCGTGTGGCCCGCGACCAGCACGTCGGGTCGGACGCCCAGGCGGGCCGCGACGGTCGCCATGCCGTGTGTCCCCGCCCGGCGCAGCGTGTCGGGCGTGAGCGTCGTCTCGAGCTCGCCCCAGCCCGCCCGGCGCAGCGCGCGCACCGCGAGCGGGACGGCGGCACGCAGGGCCGCGCCCGAGAGGGACCGGCGGTCGTTCAGGCGGTGCCACACCCCCGCGGAGGTGCCCTGCGATGCGCCGGGGCCGCGGCCGCGGGCGTGCTCGGCGCGCCCGTCGATCCACCCGTAGCCCGGCGCGAGCAGCGCCTCGAAGTCGTCCGGGGTGCGGACGTCGCCGGGCGCCACGCCGTGCCCGCGCGCCACGTGGCCGGCCACGAGCCGCTCGATCGTCGGCATCCGCCAGAGGACGTCGACGTAGTGGCCGTGGTGGGCGAGGACGCCCCCTGCCCCGTCGGGCCCCGGCGGCACGATCCAGGCGGCGGGGTAGCGGAACGTCACCGCCGCGGGCGCGAGCGCCGCCGCGAGCGCGCGGGCGGCGGCGGGCCACGCGTCCTCGGGCACCCGTTCGTCGACGCCGAGCGGGAGGCCCGCCAGCCGTCGCTCCTCCAGCCAGGGCCGCAGCAGCCGGTGGTCGTGGTTGCCGGTCAGGACGACGACCTCGCCCTCCGGTCCCAGGCGCGCGCCGAGGGCCCGGAGGACGGGACGGGCGCGCTCGAGCACCACGCGGGCCGGTGCGTGCCGCAGCTCGAGCAGGTCGCCGGCCACGACGAGCCGGCCCCCGCCGTCGAGCGCGTCGAGCAGGCGCCCGAGCGCGGGCCCGGGGCGGCGCAGCAGGTCCGCGCCCGTGTCGGAGCCCAGGTGCAGGTCCGAGACGACGAGCGTCGTCGGCGCGGACGCCACGCTCAGGCCTGGACGGCCTCGCGGGCGCTCTCGGCGACGCGGATCGCCTTCGGCAGCATGAAGCGGACGTCCTCGCGGACGACCTCGAGCTCGCGGACGTCCTGCGTGCCGCGGTCGCGGAAGTGCTGGACGAGCGCCGCGACGAGATCCTCGGGCGCGCTGGCGCCGGACGAGATCCCGACGGTGCGCCGGCCCTCGAGCCACGCGTCGTCGACCTCGCCGACGTGGTCGATCAGGTAGGCGTCCGTGCCGAGCTCGCGCGTCACGTCGACGAGGCGCGCCGAGTTGGACGAGTTCTTCGAGCCGATGACGAGCACCAGGTCGCACTGCTCGGCGAGCGCCTTCACCGCCGTCTGGCGGTTCGTCGTGGCGTAGCAGATGTCGTCCTTGCGCGGCCCCGTGATGTGGGGGAAGCGCTCACGCAGGCGGGCGATGATGTCGCGCGTCTCGCCGACCGACAGCGTCGTCTGCGAGATGTAGGCGAGCTTCTCCGTCGCGGGGTCGATCGCGAGGCGGTCAACGTCCTCGATCGTCTCGACGAGGGTGATGTGGTCCGGGGCCTCGCCCATCGTGCCCTCGACCTCCTCGTGGCCGGCGTGGCCGATGAGGATCATGTGGTAGCCGTCCTCGGCGAACTTGACGGCCTCGCGATGCACCTTCGTCACGAGCGGGCACGTCGCGTCGATCGTCTGCAGACCGCGCTCGGCGGCGTCCGCGTGGACCGCGGGACTGACGCCGTGGGCGCTGAAGACGGTGACGGCCCCCTGGGGCACCTCGTCCGTCAGCTCGTCCACGAAGATCGCGCCGCGGGCCCGGAGGGACTCGACGACCGCCTTGTTGTGGACGATCTCCTTGCGGACGTAGACCGGGGCGCCGTACAGGTCGAGCGCGCGCTCGACGGTCTGGACGGCGCGGTCGACGCCGGCGCAGAACCCGCGCGGGCGGGCGAGCAGCACGGTGTCCGGGGCGGGGAGCGCACTCACGCCACCCATGGTACGCCCTCGTCCCGGCGCCGTGGCCGGATACCCGACACAGAAGCTCGGACTTCGCGGCGCCCGCGAACGGCTCAGCGGCGCCGCTCGGCGTGCAGCCACGCGACCACGGTCTCCCCCACCGCGTCCATCGCGCCCTCGGACAGCCGGTCGAGCGTGTCGGCCGCGGTGTTCTTCTGCGGGTACTCCCAGTCGATAAGGTCGACGGCGGGGACCCCCGCGCGCAGGAACGGCAGGTGGTCGTCGACGATCGCGAACCGGCCCGCGCCGGCGAAGACCTCGCCCACGCCGGCCGTGCGGGCGGCGGCCTGCACGCGGCGCCAGAGCGCGGGGTCCGATCCGAGCTCGCGCGGCAGCCGGACGCCCCGGTTGGCCACGTAGTCCGCGAGCACGAGCGCGCCGACCTCGCCCGGGTTCGCCGCGGCGTAGGCGGTCGAGCCGCGGAGCCCGTCCTGCTCGAACGTCGCGTCGCTGCCGCCGGGCGGCAGCTCCTCGCCGTCGAAGAGGACGAAGCGCACCTCGCGCGCCCCTCGGGGCCGCGGCGCGCGGGCCAGCGCGCGAGCCGCCTCGAGGACGACGGCCGTGCCGGCGGCGGAGTCGTTGGCGCCGACGAAGCTCGGCGGATCGAGCTGCGTGTCGTAGTGGGCGGCGAGGACGACCGCCGGACGCCGGCCCGGGATCCGGCCGACGAGGTTGACGAGCCCCGGGTGCCCCGCGACGGCCTCCGCCCGGCCGCGCGGGAGCCGCTCCAGGAGGCGGGGCCGCAGCCGCGCGAGCGCCGCCGACCCCGCGGGGCGCGGCCCCTGCCCCACCTGCAGGCGCGCCAGCCGCAGGGCCCGGCCGGCGTCGAAGGCGTGCGTCCGGGCCGTCGGCACGGCCGGGTCGGGCCGCCGCGCCGCCGCGAGGGCGGCGTCCAGCCGGCGCGCCGCGGCCGGGGGCGTCGCCGCGGCGGTCCGCGCGGGGGCGGTCCCCGTCGTCCCGGTCGCCGCGGCCGCGCGGGCGCCCGCGGGATCGTCGTCCCCGCGACCGACGAGCAGCGCGACGAGCCCGCCGACGACGACGAGCGCGACGAGGCCCGCGGCGAGCAGGACGGCGCCGCGCCGCGGTCCGGCGGTCGGCGCGCCGCCCCGGCGCGGAGGGGTCGAGCGAGCGGCCATGCGCGCAGGGTACGCGTCCCCTCGTCACGGCGGGCCGGGCCGGATAGGGTGGGACCGCCCCGCGGGCGCGGCGCGGAGCCGCGGCGGGGCCACCCCCATGCCTGCCCGTCACCACGACCGCCTCAGCGCCATCGACGCCGGCTTCCTCCACCAGGAGGGCCCCGGCGCCCACATGCACATCGGGGGCCTGATCGTCTTCGAGGGGCCACCCCCGGCCTTCGACGAGGTGCTGGACACGATCCGCGGGCGGCTGCACCTGCTGCCCCGCTACCGCCAGCGCCTCGAGCCTGCGCCGCTGGGGTCGGGCAACCCCACCTGGATCGACGACCCGGCGTTCAACCTGCTGTACCACGTGCGGCGGATCGCGCTGCCCGCCCCCGGGTCGCGCGCGCAGCTGCGCGAGGCCACGGCGCAGATCTTCTCCGAGCGCCTGGACCGCACGAAGCCGCTGTGGGAGCTGTGGGTCATCGAGGGCATCGCCGACGACCGCTGGGCGATGATCTCGAAGACGCACCACGCGCTCATCGACGGCCTGAGCGGCATCGACATCGGCACCGCGCTGCTCGACGTCGGCCCCGAGCCGATGGACGTCCCGCACCCCGACGAGCCCTGGCGCGCGCGCCCGGTCCCCACGCCGGTGGACCTGCTCGCCGAGGGCGCGAAGGGCCTGGTCCGCGCCGGCCTGCTCGGCGCCGCGCGGGCCGTCGAGGCCGTGGGGCGGCCGCGCGACGCCGCGGGCCGCGTCCGCGAGGTCGGCGAGGGGCTGGGCGAGATGGCGTGGGCGCTGCTGAACCCCGCGCCCAGCACCCCGCTGAACGTGCCGATCGGCCCGCACCGCCGGTATCTGGCGGTCGAGTCGGACCTGGCGACGCTCAAGCGGATCAAGGACGCGTTCGGCGGCACCGTGAACGACGTGGTCCTGGCCGTCGTGACGAGCGCGCTGCGCGGGTGGCTGCGCTCGCGGGGCGTCCGCACGGACGGGCTGGAGCTGCGGGCGATGGTCCCCGTCTCGATCCGCTCGGCCGACGAGCGCGGCCAGATGGGCAACCGCCTGACGACGATGCGCGGGCCGCTCCCGGTCTACATCGAGGACCCGGTGCAGCGCCTGACGTTCGTGCGCGAGGCGATGCGCGGGCTCAAGGAGAGCAAGCAGGCGCTCGGCGCCGAGGTCATCGCGAGCGCCCAGGAGTTCGCGCCGCCGACGCTGCTGGCGCAGGCGTCGCGGCTCACGTTCTCCACCCGGCTGTTCAACCTGCTCGTGACGAACGTGCCGGGACCGCAGTTCCCGCTGTACTTCCGGGGCCGCCGGATGGAGCGGGCGTTCCCGATCGCGTTCCTGCCCAAGGACCACGCGCTCGCGATCGCGATCCTCTCGTACGACGGCGGGGTGACGTTCGGGCTGATCGGCGACCACGACGCCCTGCCGGACCTGGACGTCGTGGCGGACGGCCTCGCCGCCGCGATCGACGAGCTCGACGCCCTGGCGCGCCGGCACGCCGAGGAGCAGGCCTCCCCGGCCGCCGCGCCCGCCTCGGCCTGAGGACCGGGGGCCGCGCCGGGTCCCGCGGCGCGCGGCGCCGCGCCGGCCGGGGGCCGCGCGGAGTCCCGGGCCGGAAGGACGGGCGGCGCCTAGCGGCGCAGCGTGAGGGTGCCGCGGGTGGGGATCTTCGCGCGGTTGCCGGCCTCGTCGACGCCGCGCAGCGCGAAGCGCACCGTCCCGCGCGGCACCGAGACCGTCAGCCGGCCACGGGCCCCGGCGCCGACGCGGCGGAAGCGGCCGCCGTCGACGCTGCGCCACACCTCGACGCGGTCGACGCCCGACGCGATCAGCGGCTTCGGCGCGGGGTCCTTCGCGGTCCAGCGCAGCGCGACGCGCGCCGTCGTGACGCGGCCCGAGCGCGAGCTGAAGCGCGCGGTCGGGGGACGCAGGTCGATGCGGCGGGCGTCCTCGACGGCCTCGAGGCCGTCGACCGTGCCCCAGCCCGTCTGGTCGTTCCACCCCGGGCCGGGCCGGCGGGCGGACTCCTTGATGACGCGCGCGACGCGCGCGGCGTCCAGGTCCGGGTTGGCCCGGCGGACGAGGGCGGCGACGCCGGCCACCATCGGCGTGGCCATCGACGTGCCGGCCTCGTACGCGTAGCGCCGGTCGCCGCCGACGGTGGTGCGCGTGGCGGGCGCGCTGCCGCCCGAGGACAGCTCGAACGCGGCCGTGTTGCCGGGGAACGCCCCGACGATGCCCGGCGGACCGCCCGCGTTCGCGTACGTGCCGTACCCCGCGACGCTGATCTGGCTGCCCTGGCCGGCGAAGGCGGCGCGCGTGCCGTCGGCGGCGGCCGCCGTGACCGACAGGCCCAGGCCCTTGACGCGGCTGCGGCCGGTGCCGGCGGGCTGCAGGACGTTCGCGGGGTAGCCCTGCTCGGCCGTCGGGCTGTCGGCCGCGGCGGCGACGAGGACGACGCCGCGCTCCTGCGCGTCGGCGATCGCGTCCCGGATGATGCGGGGCGCCTCGGCGACGCCGTCGACCCCGAAGCTCATCACGATGGCGTCGGCGCCGAGATCGGTCGCCTTCGCGATCGCCTTCGCCACGCTCGTGTCGTACAGGTCGCTCTTGATGGTGATCAGCCGGCAGCGCCCGCCGGCGCCGACCGTCCCCGCCGCGTCGTCGAACGCCGAGCACGCCAGGGACGCCACGTGGGTGCCGTGGCCGTACTCGTCCGTGCGCGCCGTGCCGGGCACACCCTGCGTCGCGACCACGGTGGCGGAGTCGACGATCCCGGCCAGCTGGGGGTGCGACAGGTCGAAGCCCGTGTCGATCACGGCGACCTTCGCGCCGCGGCCGCTGACCAGGTCCCAGGCCTGCGGCAGCCGCATCTGCAGCGCCCACCAGCCCTTGGACACGCCCGGCGGGGCGAGGGGATCCTGCTCGTGGAGGGCCGTGTCGTTCGGCACGCCGCGCGGGGTCGCGCGGTGCTCGGGGACGACCTCGACCACGCGGGGGTCGCGCTCGAGCTCGCGGGTGACGCGCCGCCGCGCCGCGGCGTCGCCGGCGGCGACGGTCGCCGTCGCGGCGCCGGGGGCGGTCTCGACGGCCCGGGTGCCGGCCTGCGCCGCGACGTCGCGCAGGGCGCCGTCCACGGCCTTCGTGGAGAGCCCGTCCTTCCCGCGGACGGTGACGAGCAGCCGGCCGGTCTCCTGCGCCCGCCCGGCGTCGCCCGTCGTCGCCGCTCCGGCGGCGGGGGCGGCGGCGAGCGTCAGCGCCAGCGCCGCGCCGAGGACGGCGGGGCGGGCAGACGGGCGGGGCGGGGACGGAGGCATCTGCCCCTCCCGAACCCGCGAGCGACCCGCGCGATGCGGTGGCGCGGCGACGAGGTGGCGCGGGCGGCTCAGAAGCCGAGGGCGAACTTGGCGTCCTCGGACATCTTCTCGGGCGTCCACGGCGGGATGAACGTCACCTCGGAGCCGACCGACTCGACGCCCTCGAGCTCGCTGACGAACTCCTCGATCTGCGACTCGACCTGCGGGCCGATCGGGCAGCCGGGCGTCGTGAGGGAGTACGTCACCTGGACGTGCCCACCCTCGATCTCGATCCCGTAGATGAGCCCGAGCTCGACGAAGTCCAGCCCCAGCTCCGGGTCGATGACGTTCGAGAGCGCGGCTTCGACATCTTCGACGGTGGCCATGCACCGAGTGTGGCACACCGCCGCGGCCGGTCCGCCGCCGTCCGCACCGGGGCCGGGGAGCGGCGGCCCCCGCCGGGGCCGGACCCGTACGGTGGAGGGCATGCCGCTGCTCGTCCTGGCCCTGCTGATCGTCGGCGCGGTGGTCGAGGTGTGGGTCGCGCTCCGGGTGTCCGACCTGATCGGGGCGGCGCCCACCGTCCTGCTCCTCCTCGCGAGCGCGCTGCTCGGCGGGCGGGTGCTCACCCGGGGCACCGTCCGGGCGTGGCGGCGCCTGCAGGAGGGCGCGCGGCGGGGGGAGCGGCCCGGCGCGGCGCTGCTCGACGCCGCCCTCGTCCTCGTCGCCGGGGTGCTCCTGCTGCTGCCGGGGCTGGTGAGCGGCGCGGCGGGGCTGCTCCTGCTGCTGCCGCCGGTGCGCGCCGTGCTGCGGCCCGCGATCGGCGGCCTGCTGCTGCGGCGGGTGGCCATGCCGCTCGTCCTGCGCGGACGGGGCCCGGCCTGGCCGGGGGCGGGCCGCGGCGGCGCGCCGCACGGCCCGGCCGGCCCCGCCGACATCGACGGCACGGCGACGGAGCGGCGGCACGAGCAGGGACCGCGTCGGCTGGACGGGCCGTCCGATCCGTTCGGCCCGGACGCCTGACGCGCCGCCGTGCCGACCGCGCGGCGTGGTGGCGCGGCGGCGCGGCGGGAGGCTCTGGGATGATCGGCCGATGGCGCTCGACCCGGCCCAGGAACGTCCGCACACCTCCGACGTGCCCGGCTTCAGCGACGGGGTGACGTTCGCGTTCGCCGACCCGGCGGCGAACGTCCAGGGCACCGTGCGCCTGGGCGTCGCGGACGGCACGGCCTCGGGTCTCATCTTCGTGTTCGCCGACGGCGCGCCCGTGATCGCGCAGGCCGAGGGTGCCGTCGCGCTCGACCCCGTGCCGGACGACTACGCGGACGTTCGGGCGGCCGGCATCGCGCAGACGACCGTGACGCCGCTGCGCGAGTGGCGCCTGACCGTGGAGTCGACCGCCGGGACGCTCGACCTGACCTTCGTCGCCGACGGACCGGCGTTCGCGATCGGCCCCGACCACGACGCCGCGGAGCGCCTCGGCATGGAGGGCTACGAGCAGCCGTGCCGGGTCCGCGGCACCGTCCGCCTGACCCCGCCCGACGGCGCGCCGCGCGAGCTGCGCGTCGACGGGCTCGGCGGCCGCGGGCACCAGTGGGGCGCCCCGGACTGGTCGCGGCTGACGCTCTCGCGCACGGTGCAGGGGTGGTTCGGGGACGTCGCGTTCCACGTCTCCTCCGTCCGCCCGGCGGACGCGCGGTCGCACGCCGACGAGGTCGCGTGGTCCCAGGTGGCCCGCTCCCCCGCGCTCGTCGCCGGGCCTGAGGAGGACGGGGAGCCCGGGCCCGAGACCGCGACCGCTCCCGAGGCGGTCGAGGCGCCCGAGCCGCGGATCTCCACCACCACGGGCCACGACGGACGGCACGGCCTGGCGACCGTCGAGCTGTGGGAGAGCGACGAGGGGCCCGTCTGGACCGCGACGGGCGAGGCGATCGCCGGGACGACGCTGTCGGTCGGCGAGATGCGCCTGGACATGGCGTTCTTCCGCTGGCGCCTGCAGGGGCTCGAGGGCGTCGGCCGCTACGACATCCTGCGCAAGGCCGCGCCGCCGCAGGGCTGACCGGCGCGTCCGGGTCCGGCGGCGCGCCGGCGACGGGATCCCAGCGGCAGCCGGATGCGGCCGCGCCGCGCGACCGCGCCTAGTTCTCGGACCCGAGGCGGTCCCAGCAGTACAGCTGGACGGCCTCGTCGGCGATCAGCCGCGCGCTGTCGTCGGAGAGGTGCGGCAGGACGGCGCGGAGCGCCTGCTCCTCGGCGACCCCGGCGTCGAAGGCGTCCTCGCCGCGGAAGCCGGCGGCGATCTTCAGCGCCTCGCGGCGGTTCTCCCCGAGAGTCGGGAAGACGCGGACGAGGAACTCGCGGTTGGCGAGGGGCTGCCCCACGTCCATCGACGCGTGCCACGCGGCCAGCATCGACAGGTCGTTGTCGTCGAGGTCCGCGAGCGTGCGCGTGTACTGGCCGACGAGCTCGGGCTCGGGGATCTCGTCGACCCACGCGCGCACGACCTCGCCGACGAGCTGGCGGCGCGCCTCGCGGCCGACCGACTCGGCGATGACGCGGATGGCGTCCTGGGGGCAGATGAAGACGAGGTCCACGGGGCTTCCGTTCGGGGTCCGGGTGGCGGGAACGCTACGGCGCACACCGGACGGAGCGCCCGGATACGCCGTGGTGCAGGGGCTTCTCGCCGGCGGCGGCCACGCGGCTCACTCGAACCCGAACTCCGCCGCCGCCGACCCGCCGCCGGACGCGCCCGCGGCCCCCGCCGTCGCGCCCGATCCGGCCGACCCCCTGGCCGCGGCGGTCCCGCCGCCGGCCGGTGCCGACGGCCCCGGGGCGGGCGCGGACGGGGCCGGCGTGCTCGCCGCCGGCGACCCCGTCCCCGCGGCGGCCGCGGCCCGGCGTCGTGCCGCCGCGCGGCGGCGCTCGCGGGCCCGGGCGGCCGCGCGACGCTCCCGGCGCTCCCGCGCCTCGCGCGCGTCCCGGCGACGCCGCCGCTCCGCCTGCTCGGCCCGCCGGCGGTCCGCCGCCCGGGTGACCCAGGCGGTCGTCGCCCGCGCGGTCGTCGCCGCCGCCACGGGCGGGGCCGGCGTGGCCGCGACGCGCGCGGCGCCCGCGGACGCCTGCGCGGACGCCGTCACCGCCGTGCGGGCCTGGCGCTCCGGCTCGGGGGTCCCGCCGTCGCCGCCGCCCGTGCCGGCCACGACGACCCCGGCGCCGAGCGCGACCGTCGCGAGACCGGCGGTGAGCGCGACGCCCGCCTCGCCGACGGCTCCGGACGCCGCGGGCGCGAGGGCGGCCAGCCGGTCGGCGACGAGCTCGGTCACGCGCGGGCGCGCCGGCGCGCCCGCCCCCGTGCGCCCCGCCCAGGGCAGCCACGCGAGCAGGACGGGCGGCATCACGCCCCAGCGGCCGCCGCGCGCCCGACGCAGCCGTCGCCGACAGCTCGCGCAGCGGCGCAGGTGCGGTCGCAGCGCGCGCAGGTCGTCCGGAGAGGCCTCGCCGGCGGCGAGCCGGTCGATCCGCGGCGCCGCCGCCGCGCAGGTCTCGCCCGCCGCGATCCCGCGCACGCCGGCGCGCAGGCTGGCACGCCCCTCGGTGATGGAGCGGTTGACCTTCGTCAGCAGGTCGTCTTGCATTTCGGCGCTTCTAGGAGGAGATCGTTGCCGAGGCACCCCACCGCTCCGCGTTCGTTCCAAGGGCGAGCGTGACCGCCGTCGACCTTCACCCGGCCGCTCTCATCACCGCGGTCGACGCGATGGGCTGGGCCGACTTGGAGCGCCACCGCCGCGCGCTTCTCGCCGGATTCCGGCTCGTCGCCGAAGCGCCCGGCGCGCAGCTCCGCGAGACGATGATCGCCCGGTCCAAGTCGGGCGCGTCGGCGCCGCGCGCCACCCCGGTCTGCTCGTGCGGGTGCCCGTCGCAGCTCGACCACTGGTCCGCCGCGCTCGACGCCGCGCGCGACGCCGACCTCGTCAACGGCGGCGATCCTCTCCGCACCCGCGACACGATCTTCCGCGCCGCCGAGGACCTCTACCAGACCACCCACAGCGCGAAGGCTCCGCGCGGGCCGAACGCCCCGGCAGCGTCCGGCCCGGAACGCGACGACTACATCTGCCGGCGCTACCGCGGCATCCCCGCCCGCCGCGCCGCGCACCTCGAGAGCCTGCGTGCCGGCGAGATCAGCGTCGCCACGCTCAAGAAGACCCGTCTGCGGAACGGCTACGGCGGCGAGCTCGGGGAGCCGCAGCCGGCTCCCTCCGAGATCGTCCGCCGGGTCGTCGAGCTGCACCGCACCGGCATGACCGACCGCGCCATCGCCCGCGAGGTCGACATCGGCCGCGAGGCCGTCGCCGCGATCCTCGCCGGCCAACGCACCACCCTCGGCACCTACGACGGCCGGGAGGCCGCATGACCCCCGGATCGCTGGACATCGTCGTCCGCTTCACCGCGGCCTGCGAGGAGGCCATCGAGGGCTTCCGGGCGCTGCAACGCCGGCTCGAAGGGCTGGGGCCGCACATCCTCGTGCAGTTCGGCCCCGTGGCGCTTCCGCGCGAAGCACGCCTGCACCTCCGACGCCGCGAGCGCGCAGTCGCCCGCTCGCGGCGCAACACGAGCAACCGACGTCGGCACCCGCACGGGCGCCGCTGACCCACACCCAGGAGAAGACCCATGTCCCCGTACCACGAGAGCCACTCGCTCCGCCGCGCCGCCCAACACGATCCCGACGCGTACGCGCAGATGCTCCGAGAGAACCGTCGCTTCACCCGCCGCCTCGGCCTCGCCATCCTCGCCACCCTGCTCGTCCTCGGCGGCGGGATCGCATTCTGGTCCGCCTGCGCCACCGTCCCCCAGGGCGAGGTCGGGTTCGTCAAGGGCGGCGGCCCGCTCGACGGCGCCCGCAAGAAGATCAAGGGCGACCTCGTCAACCCCGGCCTGCACATCACCGGCACCTGGGACGGGATGGACACCTACCCCGCCTACCGCACCGTCCGCTTCCAGGACTTCGACGTCTCCGTCACCACCCTCGACGGCAAGAAGGTCCAGGTCCAGGGCCAGGTCGGCTTCCGCTTCATCGGCGAGAAGGACCCCGCCGAGGCCCGCGAGTTCGCTACCGGCCTCGGCTCCCGCAAGTATGGCGGCAAGCGCCCGGGCGACGGCGGCGGCGAGGGCTGGACCAAGTTCCTCGACCAGCTCGTCACCCCCGAGGTCAACGCCGTCTTCAAGGACCAGTTCGGACGCGTCTACTGCGCCGACTTCGAGCCGTCCTGCCGCGCGATCGACCCGCGCCGCGACATCCCCGTCTCGAACCCCGAGCGCGTCTACTCCACGATCGCCCCCGTCGTCCAGCGCCAGGTCGCACAGAAGCTCGGCGGCGGCTACCTCACCGACTTCCGCGTCCGCGTCCGCCGGATCTCCCTCCCCAAGGAGGTCCAGACCAACATCGACCGCGTGACGACCGAGCAGGCCCGGACGCAGGCGTCGAAGCAGGCCGTGAAGACCGCCGCGGCCGACGCCGAGTCCATCCGCATCCGCGGCCGCGCGCTCAAGGCGAACAAGGGCCTCATCGGCCTCGAGATCGCCAAGGAGTGCAAGGGCGGCGACCAGTGCACCCTCATCGTCGACGGCACCGGCGACGGCGTCGCGTCCGCCGTGCGAGCGGGGAAGTGATCGCGTGACCCCGGTGACGAGCATCCTGCGCCTGTCGAACGTGGTCTCCGAGGAGGTCGTCGACGTGTACTGCCCGGTCGACCTCGAGACGCTGGGCCGCATCTCCGGGGCCCTCGGTGAGGGCTGGACCGCGACGGTCTTGCCCGCCAACGCACCGCGCCCCAGCGTGCTCGGCGCGCCCGAGCCGACCGGCACGGACGACGCGCTGGGCGGCCAGCTGGGTGACGGCGGCGCATGAGTATCCACGTGGGAGACGGCAACCGGGTTCTGGTCGTCGTGCACGGCTACGTGATCTACGGCGACCTGCCCGAGCAACCGAGCGTCGAGGACGTCCACAGCGCCCTCGACGGCATCCGCGGCCTCGTCACGGAGCAGTTCGTGGAGACCGCCGCGAAGCGGTCGTCTGGAGCTTCTACGTCGGGGCAGATCAAGCGCAGCCCGGAGGAGGGCGCATGAGCACCAAGTGCCCCTGCTACGTCTGCGGTGACGAGGTGCAGATGCACCCGGAGTCCGACGACTTCGGCATCTGCTCCGGCTGCGGCGCGGAGAACCACAACGCCGACCTGGCGCGCGAGGAGGCCGCGCGCGAGGAGGCCGAGAACCCGCAGCACGGGGACGCCGTGTCGGGGCAGATCGGGCGTCACCTCCGTCCTGACGAGGTGCCGGTCGGCCAGCCCTTGCCGGCGGGCGCGACGATGGAGTGGACCGACGGCGACGGCGACTCGTGGGTGCGCCCCGTGTCCGGTGTCGTGCTCGCGCAGGAGGACGAGGACGGCATCCCGCTCACGCGGGTGCGGCTCAATAGCGGCCGGGTCGTCCGGCTCACCGGCGACTACGAGGTCTTCGACGCCCCCGACGACACCGAGTCGGGGCAGGAGGAGCGACGCGATGCGGGTGCCTAGCGATGCCCAGGTGCGCGTCCTCCGCAGCGTCATCGCGTCCGCTGACGAGGGCCACGTGCTCCTCTGGGACCAGGAGCCCTATGGCGCGATCGCGCAGTTCGCCTACGAGGTGATCGACCGCGAAACGAACACGGCGCGAATCATCGGATGGACCGCGAGCAGACAGCGCCACGCCAGCGTGGCGGCGTGCGTGAAGCATGGGTGGCTCGACGACCAGCACGAGGTGGTTCGCCACGAGACGCGCAACGTTTACCCGGGTGACCGTACCCGCACTGTGACCAAGACCTACCGCGAGCTCCGCCTGACCGATGACGGTGACCTCGCCCTCAACGTCTGGCAGCACCGCAAGCTGCATGCTCCGCCCGCGCCACTCCCGACGCTCACGCCGGCGGATCGCGAAGCGCTGCGGGTTGCCGCTGACGCGGCGCGCCTCGGCTACGCGCTCGTCCCGAGCTACCTGACCTTCGGCCAGCGCGAGAAGGCCCGCATGGACGCGTGCCGTCAGCAGATGCGGCGCCTGGTGCGTGATGGCTGGGCGCGGCGCGCGTTCGTCGGCGCCGGCCAGTCGGCCGTGGTGCCGACCGCCACCGGGACGGTCGAGGTCGCCGATGACCCGGACGCCCTCACGTCTCGGGCAAACGAGGGTCAGGCGGACCCGGCATGAGCGAGGCCCCGACGCGCCCGACCCGCCCGCCCGAAGCCCTTGCGTCGTTCGGGATCTCCGCTCCCCTCGAGGTGGACGTCGGCGTCCGCCTCGCGAAGGGCGCGATCGAGTACGGGGACGTGTCGCTCTCGCGCGGCTCCGAGGAGCTGTGGGGCGAGATGTACGAGGAGGCTCTCGACCTCATCGGCTGGGCGGCGATCCTCGTCTGCGCGGAAGCCCGCCGCGGTGGCGCCGCGGCGGGCGACGCCGCGGCGCAGAAGGTAGCGCCGATCGTGCGCGTCGCTGCCGAGACCGCGGCCGTCCTCTTCGCCTCCTGCGGCGGCCGGGCCACGTGACCGCAGCCGGCATCCTGTCCGCGGTCCTTGCCGCCGCTACCGACGTCGAGCTCGACGCGCTCGCCGACGCGCTCCGCGGCCGCCTCGAGGTACCGACACGGCACCCGGACGACGTCCTCACGACGGCACAGGCCGCGGGCTACCTGCAGGTCGACGCCAGCCGGATCTACGAGCTCCGCCGCCGCAACGCGCTCGTGGCCGAGCAGGACGGCCGCAGCCTCCGGTTCCGGCGACGCGAGCTGGACCGCTACCTCCGCGAGGGGCCGGCCACGTAGCCAGGCCGCTCCCGGAGCGCTTCTACGCCCCCGCCTCCCGGCGGGGGCGTTCGTCGTTCTGGAGCCCCGCGCCGGCCGGCGGCCGCTCGAGCGGCGCCGGGAGCGCGTCGCTCATCAGGTGGACGTAGGTGTCGAGCGTGAACGACGGCGCGTGGTGGCCGAGGAAGAGCTGCACCTGCTTGACGTCCCACCCGGCGTCGAAGAGCCTGCTGGCGCACGTGTGGCGCAACGTGTGGAACGACGCCCAGGGCACGCCGGCGGCGGCCGCGGCGGGCTGGATCGACTTGCGGCGGGCGTAGCCGTCGTCGAGCGGGCGACCGTCGGTGCCCGAGAAGACCAGCTCGTCGCCGCGCGGTGACCCTGCGGTGCGCCGGCGGGCGACCAGGGCGTCGACGAGCGACGCCGGGATCGGGATGTCCCGGTGGCCGTGGCGAGACTTCGGCGCGGCGAACTGGCCGTTGCGCAGTGCGCGGCGCACCTTCACCACCGGGTAGCCGACGAGGACGACGTCCTTCCACCGCAAGGCGAGCGCCTCGCTGATCCGCAGGCCGGCGAGGGCGAGCAGGAGCAGCAGGTCCGACCAGCCGGCCGGGGCGGCTTGGAGAACCCGGACGAGCTCCTCGTCGGTGAGCCGACGAGCGGACGCGTCCTCGTCCTCCTGCACCTCCAGCCGGACCGGGAGCCGGACGCCAGTGCACGGGTTCGAGGGGATCAGGCCTTCCTCGACGGCGGTGGCGAGGCAGGCCCGGAGCGGCGCGATGACCTTCCGCACGGTCCGGTCGGCGAGGCCCTGCCGGCTTAGGGCGGCGACGACATCGGCGACGTGGCGCGGGGTGAGGTCGACGAGCCGCCGGCGGGCACCGAGCAGCGGGAGGACGTGTTGCTCGAGGTCACGGCGGTACTCGCGGCGCGTGACGTCACGGATGCCCCTCGACGTGCGGCCCAGGTACCGCTCGACCCACTCCAGCGCGTAGACGCGGACGAGCAGCGCGTCGACGTCACTGCGGCGGGCCGTCCGTCGCGCCTTTGCCTGGCTGGCGCCGGCGAGCGTGTCGGCGGTCCCCCACCGCTGCCGCCCTGCGCCGTCGCGCCAGGTGTAGGCGAAGCGGTCGCCGCGGCGCCAGACGCCCGCGACCTTCGTCTTCTCGAGCTTCGGCCGCGGTCGCCGCCGCCGGGCCGTCGTGGTCGTGGTCATCGGCTGACGGTAGCCCGCCGCTCCGGCGGGAACCTGGTGCGCAGCGTTCGGGCGAGCCAACCCCAAGACACCCCACGACAGAGCGGCCGTGCTCGTGGCCGTTGAGCGCGGAGACGGCCCCGACGGAGCGGTACGCAGCAGCGAACCTCCCGAGGACCCCTAATCCACAGGTGGGACGACGACGACCAAGCCACGCAGTACCGTCCACGACGACCGCCCGACCGCGCGCCGGCGGCCAGTCCACAGGAGGCTCTTGCACGGGTCCCTTGACACGACGGACTGGCAGCTGCCACGATCCGGCGGCGGGACAGCTATGCCCACTTCCGGCTAGCCACCCTCCCGCCCGGCGCCCACGGCGCCACCCGGACGACCGCCACGCGGCGTCCGCCATCCGGCCGCAGTCCTGCCCGCTCCCTCGCCGCGCTAGCCCGCGGCCCTCGCCACGCGAGGACCCAGGGACCGCCGGCTGCGCCACAGTCGCACGGCCCGGCTGCCACCCGGACTCGACCTCCTCCCCGGCCGGCGAGCGTCGGCCGGGCCGTGCGCTGACCACGAGCCGTCGACGGTCGGCCGCGCCGATGCGCCCCACCCCAGGCGCCGCGACCCATCTCCTGCGCCGCGCCGGGGCAGCAGCGTCCACCAGGACGTGACCCAGCCGCCGCCGGCCGTCGACCGCCCGACCCTCACCCGTCATGGACATCGCCGCCATCACCGCCACGCCGAACGACGGCGAACTCGAAGCCCTCGTCTGGGGCGACCAGGACGCCTACGTCCAGCCCGACCAGGTCTTCACCCGCGAGACCGGCAAGCAGCAGACCCGCACGCTCACGCGTGCGGAGAAGGCCGCCATCGGCACCTGCCTCGCCCGCGGCTGGCTCTCCGTCTACGACTGGACGCTGACCCACGCCGGCCGACTCGCGCTCGACCGTCGACTCCTGCCCGTCCCGGCCCGTGGCATCGGCTCCGTCCCCGCAGCCTGAGGCACGGCCGCACAGCACGGCCCGCGGCTACGACCGCAAGTGGGCCCGCACCCGCGGCCGGTACCTGCAGCTGCACCCCACGTGCGAAGACCCCGAGGGCTGTAGCGAGCCGGCCACCGACGTGCACCACATCGACGGCCTAGGCCCGCTCGGCCCGGCCGGGCACAAGCACGCGAACCTCGAAGCGCTGTGCCACAGCCACCACTCCCGTCGCACCGCGCGCGACCAGCCCGCCGGCTGGGCCGCCGCGCCGCCGCGACTGCGCCCGAAGCCTCGGCACCCCGGCCTCATCGATCCACCGCAGGGTGGGGGGGTACCCCCGTCCGAAGGGATCAGGAACCGGCTGGGTTAGCGCCTGCCAGCTTGTACGGGTTCGCCGCGCGCCGGCGCGCACGCGCACGTCGCGCGCCTGTGAACCTGAGCGCCCGACCGAACGCGGGCCACCGACCATGGGCGAACCCGACACGGGACGCCCCAGAGGAGACACTCCGATGCCCGGTCCCCTGCCTTCAGCGTCGCCTCGCCGACGCAACGCCGCCACGATCGGCACGACGGTCCTCCCCGCCGAGGGCCGCACTGGCCGTGCGCCAGCCGTCCCGAAGGCCTACCGGCTCAAGGCCGCCGGCCGGGCCTGGTGGAACTGGGCGTGGAAGCTCCCGCAGGCCGCCGCCTGGGACGAGGGCGCCCGCTACTTCGTGGTCCGCCGCGCGCAGCTCGAGGACGAGCTCGCGTCGCTGGACTTCGCCAACTTCGCGTCGCTGCGGGACCTGCTCGCCGGCGCCGAGTCCGAGGCGATCCAGCGCGTCGAGGAGGCCATCGAGCTGCTCAAGCGCCTGGCGTCGGGCTCGACGTCGCTGATGAAGGAGATGCGCGAGATCGACAACCGCCTCGGCCTGAACCCCAAGGCCATGGCCGAGCTGCGTTGGTCGATCGCCCCGCCCGCGGAACAGCAGGATCTCCCGGCGTCCGGCGTCTCGTCGATCGATGACTACCGCTCCCGTCTCGGCTGAGGTCCCGCCGGGCTACTGGGTCGAGAAGGAGAGCGGCGCGTGGATGACCTTGCCGTGGCCGCCCGAGGGCGACCCGATGTCGCCGCAGTTCGGGATCGGGATGCAGGTCGTCGAGTGGTGCGAGCGATGGCTCATCAACCACATCACCGGCGAGCGCTGGCGCTTCACCAAGGGGCAGCTGCGCTTCCTCCTGCTCTGGTACGCGATGCGCGGCGAAGGCGCCGCCGGCCGGTGGCTCTACCGCTCGGGCGTCAAGCGCGGCGCGAAGGGCACTGGCAAGGACCCGTTCCTCGCCGCGATGGCCAACGCCGAGCTGTGCGGCCCGACCCGGCCGGTCTGGCACGAGGGCCGGTGGGTCGGGGTTCCGCACCGCATGGCGCTCGTCCAGATCGCCGCCAACAGCGAGGCCCAGGCCTCCGACGTCCTGCGCGTGGCCAACGCGATGGTCGACGCCGACATGGCCGACGAGTTCGGCTACGACAAGGGCGTCCTGCGGACCCAGCTCGTCGGCACCGGCTCGCGCATCGAGCTGCTGACCAACAGCGAGGCCAGCGCCGAGGGCGACCCGGCCACCGCGATCTTCCTCAACGAGTCGCACCACATGACCGAGAGCAACGGCGGGCAGAAGCTCGCCGCGGTCGCGCGGCGCAACGTCGGCAAGAGCCCGGGCGGCATGGCCCGCGTCATCGAGGCCACCAACGCGCACATGGCCGGCGAGGGCAGCGTCGCCGAGGACTCCTTCGAGGCGTGGCAGGCGCAGGCCGCCGGCCGCACCCGCCGCAAGGACATCCTCTACGACTCGCGCGAGGCACCGTCGCACCTCTCCCTCCACGACGAGGAAGAGCTGATGGCGGGCCTGCGGGCCTCCTACTTCGACTCCCCGTGGAGCGACCTCGAGCGCCTCCGCGACGAGGCGCAGGACCCGCGCGTCTCGGCCGCCGACTCGATCCGGTTCTACTTCTCCAGCCTGCCCACGTCCGAGGACGCGTGGATCGACCCCCGCAAGTTCGACGCGCTGCACGAGCGGGTCACGATCGAGGACGGCGAGCAGATCGCGATGTTCCTCGACTGCTCGAAGAGCACCGACGCGACCGTCCTGTGCGCCTGCCGCATGGGCGACGGCCACGTCTTCGCGATCCGCGGCTGGCAGCGCCCTCACGGCGACCGCGGCCGCGGCTGGCTCGCGCCCCGCGAGGAGGTCGACGCCGAGGTTCGCGCCGCCTTCGCGCGGTACGACGTGCAGTGGTTCGGCGTCGACCCCTCGCCCGCCAAGGACGACGAGGACGAGCGGCCCTACTGGGCTGAGCTCGTCGACGCCTGGCACCGCGACTTCCGCAAGAACGTCGCGCTGTGGGCTACCCCTGGCGTCAAGCACGGCTCGGCCGTCGCGTTCGACATGCGGCTCTCGCACCCCGGCGGCCGCGACCGCGTCCGCGCGCTCACCGAAGAGGCCGAGCTGACGGCCAAGGCGATAGACGAGGAAGGCACCCTGAGCTGGGGCGGCGGCGACTTCGACGCGATGCTCCGCCAGCACGTGCACGCCGCTCGCCGGCGCCCGAACCCGTGGGGCGTCTCCATCGGCAAGAAGTCGCGCTCCAGCAGCCGCCGCGTGGACTTCGCCGTCGCGATGGTCGGCGCCCGCCTGGGCCGCCGCCTCGCCCTCAACAGCGGCAAGACCAGCCGCAAGCGCTCCGGCCGCGTCGTCGGCGTCTGACCCCTCCACCGTGCCCCTCTCTCCCGCCACAGCCGTCGCGACCGCGAAGACCGCCTACGACCTGCACGTGGTCGAGCGGCGTCGCCTGGACATGGTCCGCCGCTACTGGAAGGGCCGTCAGGCCTTGCCGATGGTCATCCCCGTCAACTCGCCGCGCGAGATGAGGGTCATGGCCGCGTCCTCGCGGGTCAACGTCCTGCCGATCGTCGTCAACTCGCTCGTGCAGGCGACCTTCGTCGACGGCTTCCGGCCGCCCGGCGACGATGTCGCCGCCGACCCGGCCTCCCCGGGCGCTCGGATCTGGAGCGCCTGGCAGCGCAACCGCTGGGACGCCCGCCAGACCGGCGTGCACCGGGCCGCCGCCGCCTACGGCGCTGCGTACGTCGTCGTGACGCCGGGCGACCCGGTCCCCGTCATGCGGGCCGTCAGCCCGCGCTCGATGTGCGCCGTCTACGGCGAAGACCCCGACTGGCCGATGTGGGCGCTCGAGCGCACCAGCGACCAGACGTGGAAGCTCTACGACGAGCAGGCGGTCTACTTCCTCGAGGGCGGCGCCGTCGGCGGGTGGAAGCACCTGGAGACCAAGTTCCACGGCGCCGGCGTCACCCCGGTCGTGCGGTTCCTCGACGAGCTGGACCTCGACGAGGACGACGAACCGGAGTCCCTCGCGCTCGCCATGCCCGGCGCCGAGGCGCCGATCGCCCGCGGCCAGGTCGCGCCGCTCATGGCGCTGCAGGACCAGATCGACCTGACGACCTTCGACCTGCAGGTCGCCCAGCACTTCGGCGCGTTCAAGCAGCGCTACATCATCGGCTGGGCCGCCGACGACGAGATCGCCCTGCTGAAGACGGCCGCCAACCGGCTGGTCACCCTCGACGTCAAGCCCGACGAGGTCAGCGTCGGCGAGTGGACCGCGACCGACGTCAAGCAGTTCATCGAGAGCCGCGAGTCGTCGCTCCGCCACGCCGCGTCGCTGTCGCAGACCCCGATCCACGAGCTGACCGGCGACCTGGTCAACCTCTCCGCCGAGGCGCTCGCCGCCGCCGAAGCGGGCAAGGACCGCAAGGTCGACGAGCGCCAGACGCTCTGGGGCGAGGCCCACGAGCAGTCGCTCTGGCTCGTCGGCCGCTACCTGCGCGTCGACGTCCCCGACGACGCACAGGTCGTCTGGCGCGACACCTCGGCCCGCGCGTTCGCGGCCACCGTCGACGGCCTCGGGAAGCTCGCGCAGATGCTCGGCGTCCCGCCGCAGGAGCTGTGGGAGCGCATCCCCGGCGTCACCCAGGCCGACGTCGAGCGCTGGAGCAAGGCCGCCGAGAAGGGCGACGCCTTCGCCCGCCTCACCGAAACCCTCGACCGGCAGGCCGGCGACACCCCGCCGCCCGGCGGCGACGCCTGATGGCCCGCACCCAGACCGGCGCGCAGCTGACCGCCGAGCACAAGGCCTCCCAGCTCGCGCTCCGCGCGGGCGCGCTGCGGTCGTTCCTGCGTCTCTGGCCGATCTGGACCGGCGACGAGGAGTCCTTCCGGCTGCTCGTCGACGCCACCGTCCCGCTCATCCGGGAGCAGCACCGCGCCAGCGCGCAGCTCGCAGCCAGCTACTTCCGGGCGTTCCGCTTCGCCGAGCGCCCCGGAGGATCAGCACGCCCGGTGCTCGCCGATCCGCCCGTCGTCGCGAAGATCGCCGGCACGCTCTACGCCGTCGCGCGGGACATGACGCGCGCGGCCGTCGACGCCGGCCAGACCCCCGAGACCGCGATGCGCACCGCGCTCGTGCGGACCTCCGGGAGCGTCGGCACGCTCGTCCTCGACGGCGGGCGCTCGACGATCGCCCAGTCGGTCGCCGCCGACCGCAAGGCCATCGGCTGGGCCCGCGTCGCCTCGGCAGGCTGCTGCGCGTTCTGCGCCATGCTCGCCGCGCGCGGCGCCGTCTACGGCGAGAGCACCGGCGACTTCCAGGCGCACGACCACTGCGGCTGCAGCGCGGAGCCCGCCTACCCCGGCAGCGGCCTGCCGCCGACCTCCGTCGCCTTCGCCGACATCTACGAACGAGAAGCCGCCGGGCGCCCCGACGCCCTGCAGGTCTTCCGGCGTGCGCTCGCCGCCGAACGTGACGGCCGCGACATCGCGGCCTGACCCACCAGCCCCCGACACGGAGGACCCATGTCCGACATGGACACCCGGCACGTCGACGACGTGCTGCACCTCGCCGCGCTCCTGCGGCCCACCTGGCCCACCATCGACGCCCGGATCGCCGCCAGCGGCCACCCGACCAACGAGGGCGACGCCGACGGCGGAGACCCCGGCGATAGCGCCGGTGACGGCGCTGACGAGCAGGCCGGCGGAGACGGCGGCGGCGAGCAGGCCGACCCGAAGGCCGAGGCCGAGAAGTGGAAGGCCCTCGCGCGCAAGCACGAGAAGAACGCCAAAGCCAACGCCGCGGCCGCGAAGAAGCTGCAGGAGGTCGAGGACGCCAAGAAGTCCGAGACCGAGCGGGCCGCCGAGAAGGCCACGCAGGCCGAGCAGCGCGCGACGTCCGCCGAGGCCAAGGCCCTGCGGCTCGAGGTCGCGCTCGACAAGGCGCCGGACGGCATGTCCCTCGCCCAGGTGCGCAAGCTCGCCAAGCGGCTCTCCGGCTCCACCCAGGAGGAGCTCGAGGCCGACGCCGAGGAGCTCTTCGCCGACTTCCAGCCGTCCGCCGCCTCCAGCGGCGACCCCGGCCGCGGGCGCCCGCGCGAGCGGCTCCGTCCCGGCTCCGCCCCCGCCGACACGTCCGACGACGACGGCGAGACCGACCCCAGCAAGCTCGCGGCCAAGGTGCCGCGGCAGTTCTCCTAGCGCCACCTCGCCGGCGGCGCTCACCTCGAAAGGCACCCCATGCCCACCAGCACGTTCATCAAGGCCGAGAAGGTCGTCGCGACGTCGCTCGGCCTGCTGCAGCGCGAGCTCACGCTGCCGCAGCTGATCTGGCGTGACGCCGTCGGCGACTTCGCCGGCGTCCGCGGCGACACGGTCTCCATCCGGCTTCCCGCCTACGCGCCCGCCCGCAAGCGCGCCCTGCGCTCCGGGGCCACCCGGGTGAAGGACGGCCTCTACGAGCGCAAGATCGACGTGTCGCTCGACACCGACATCTACAAGGACGTCCCGATCAGCGACGAGCAGCTGACGCTCGACATCGCCGACTTCGGCGCCCAGGTGCTCAACCCGGTCATCACGGGCATCGCGATGCAGCTTGAGCAGGAGGTCGCCGACGAGATCAACGGCGCCAACTACGCCACCACGATCGCGCACGTCAGCGAGACCGACGACGCGTACGAGACCGTCGTGAAGGCCCGCGGCTACCTCAACAACGCCTTCGTCCCGCTCGCCGGCCGCCGTCTGCTCGTCGGCACGAACTTCGAGGCCGAGCTGCTGACGAACGAGAAGTTCGTCGACGCCTCCCGCTCCGGCACGAGCGAGACGCTGCGCGAGGCGCTCATCGGCCGCATCGCCGGCTTCGACGTCTACACCTCGCCGGCCATCGCGGCCGATCGTGCCTACGCGTTCCACTCGACCGCGTTCGTGATGTCCCAGCGCGCGCCGGTCATCCCGCTCGGCGTGCCGTGGGGCGCCACGCAGGCCTACCAGGGCTTCGCGATCCGCACGGTCCGCTCGTACGACCCCAACCTCGTCGAGGACCGCTTCATCGCCGACGCGTGGGTCGGCACGAACACGGTCACCGACTTCGGCCACTGGCTCGGCGACCCCGCCGCTGGCGGCAAGTTCGAGCCCGCGGTCAACCCGGACGCGCCCGTCACCGGCCAGGCCAACGCCTGGGCCAACGACGCCGCCCGCCTGGTCCGCGCCGTCAAGATCACGGTGGCTTGATGCTGGGCTCCAAGCTGCTGCTCGACCCCGATGGCAACGTCGTCGTCGCGACCGCCGAGGGTGCCGAGGTGCTCCGCGACGAGCACGGCTACACCGACGCCCCCGCCGGCGCCGAGTCGCTGCCGGCGCCCGCGCCGAGCGACCCCGGCCCCGGGGACGGCCCCGGCGTCCCGCCGAAGGACGACCCCCAGGGCCCGGACAACCACGACGAGCCGAAGGTCGCCGACCCCGCCGCGCCGCGGGGCAACGCTTCCCGCGACGCGTGGGTCGCCTACGCCGAGCAGGTCGGCCTGCAGGTCGCCGACGACGACAGCCGCGAGGACATCAAGGCCGCCGTCGCCGCGCTCGAGGGCTGACCCGTGCCCGTCGACCCGCTCACCATCACACCGACGGTCGTGCAGGTCGCGGCGCTGATCCGCAACCGCACGATCAACCGCCTCGGCAAGGAGGTCGGCACATTCGACGCGACCACGCGCCCGACGCTGGCCGAGGCCGAGCCGCTCATCGCGCGGGCCGCCCGGTACGTGTCGATCTCGATCGGCGAGCGATTCGACGACTGGCCGCCCGCGCTCGTCGAGACGGCGAAGGACGCCGCCGCGTCCTTCGCCGCGCTCTACATCGAGCAGGGCTTCTACGCCGACGGCTCGAACGGCGACCACACCCCGGCCGACCAGCTCGGCCGGATCGCCCGCGAGCAGCTCGGCGCGCTCCTGCGCGACGCCGGCCGCGGGCGGCTCATGCGCTCCATCCAGCTGACCGACCCGGCCGACACCCGGTCCGACGACGACGATCTGCCGTGGCTGTCGAGATCGATCTAGACGACCACGGCCTCGAGGCGCTCGAGCGCGGCATCGAGGCCATCCGCCAGCAGGCCTACGTCCTGGGGCCGGTCGGCTACAAGCTCGTCCGCCGCGCGGTGCAGTCCGAGCGCCGGCTGTTCATCGACTCGCCCTGGGCGCCCCGCAAGGCGTCCACGATCGACCGCTACAGCCGGCCGCTGCGCAGCATGGCGGACGAGCAGCTGCACCTCGCCGCCGGCGCCGGTCCGCTCGACCGTCACGGACTGCTCGAGCGGACCCTCACCACCGAGCACGCGCCAGGCCAGCGCGACTCCATCGCCTCCGTCACCGGCGGTCTGAACGTCACCTTCGGCCTGCACCACCAGGGCCCCGTCTCCTACGGCAACTTCCAGGCCCGCGGCGACGGCGCCCGCCGCGCCCGCGACCCCTTCCGGTTCGACCGCCTCGCCCACGACGAGGGCACCCGCGACGTGATCGACCACATCCTCGAGCGCTTCGGCGACGACTGATGCCCACCGACCCTCTGCCGCCCGACCGCATCGAGGCGATCCCCGACGTCTACGACGTCGCCGCCGCCCTCGGCCGCCTCCTGGACTCGTGGCTCGACGAGTACCTGGCCGCCATCGAACGCCGCGCCGCCGACCTGGCCGTCGGCGACATCCAGCGCCCCGTCCGCTCCATCGTCCGCCACGCCGGCATCTGGCGCCGCGGCGAGCAGACCCCCGCCGTCGTCGTCTGGCCCGAGGGCACCACCGACGAGGAGGAGGACCCCGAGGGCAACCTCTTCGGCACCGTCCCCGTCTCGGTCCTGCTCGTCGCCGCCGCCCAGGACGAGGACGCCACCACCCGCCTGGCGCAGCACTACGCCGCCGCGGCGCGCGCCATCGTCCTGCACCACCCCATCGCGGTCACCGACGCCGACGGCACCGTCCGCCGGCACCGGCTCCACCCCGCCGGCGCGAACTACCTGGCCATCGACGCCGAGGAGCGCGGCCGCGTCCGCGCCGGCGTGACGCTCAGCTACGCCGCCCGCAACGTCTTCCTCGGCAACCGCCGCGGCGGCCCGCCGCCCGGCGCCACGCCGCGCCCCGACGTCACGCCGCCGTGGCCGCCCGGCCCGACGATCGAGACGGTCTTCCCGCCCGACGTCATCCCCACGCGCGACCCGCTCGGGTAGCGCCCCGCCCCGCCCCCGCTGCGCCCGCCCGGTCTCCGGAGAACGACCCATGCCCGACACCCCCGCCCCTGTCCCCGTGGACGCGCTCGTCGCGTCGTCCTCGCCGGTGATGCTCGCCGGCGGCCGGCCCGCCGCGCCCGGCGAGGAGGTCGACGCCGACCTGCACGCCGACGGCCACCACTTCGCCTCCGGCGCGCTGCGCCGCCTGCCCGACCGGCTCGAGGCGCTGCAGCGCGACGAGCTCGACGCGCGCGCCCGGGACGCCGGCGTCGAGGACCCCCAGAAGCTCCCGAACAAGGCCGCCGTCGTCGCGGCGATCCACGCCGCCCACTCCACCGAGGACTGAGCCCCTATGACCCTCATCATCCCCGCGCCCCCCGGCGAGGCCGTCGCCTTCGACGACTCCCGACCGGCCCGCATCGCCCCGCGCTCCCCACGCAACCTGTTCGCGATCGGGACGTTCGACCGCGGCGGCGTCGCGCAGTACAGCGACGTCTCCGGCCTGCGCACCTCCCACGGCCAGCGCGTCAACTACAGCCCGGCCGCGGACGAGATCGCCGCCGCGTTCGCCGAGGGCGGCGGCACCTTCACGTCCTCCCGCGCGACCGGCCCCGGCGCCACCTCCGCGTCCGTCACCCTCGACGGCAAGCTGAAGGTCACCGCGGCCAGCCCCGGCGCCTGGGCTAACGGGCTGAAGGCCGAGATCCTTGCCCCGACGACCGACACCCGCCGCCTCGTCATCACCGAGAACGGCACCACCGTCGCCACGTCTCCGACCGTCGCCAGCGTCGCCGAGCTGCAGGACTGGGCTTCCACCTCCCCGTGGGTCCGCGTCGCGCCCGTCGCCGCCGGCCTGCCCGGCGCCACGGCCGCGACCGCCGCGACGGGCGGCGCCGACGACCGCGCCAACCTCGGCGTCGCCGGCTGGACCGCCGCGCTCGCCGGCCTGGACCCGCGATTCGGCCCCGGCCGCCTGATCGCCCCGGGCGTGACCGACATCGCGGTCCACGCCGCGATCATCGAGCACTGCGCCGCGACCAACCGCGTCGCCGAGCTGCAGCTGCCGCCCGACATCTCGGAGTCCGACGCGATCGAGCACCGCCAGTCGCTCGCCGCCGACTACCCGGCCGACGCGTGGCGCGTGAACCTCTGGGCCTCCCACGCCTACACGCAGCCGATCGGCTCGGAGCCCGAGCGGCTCGTCGGCTACAGCGCCCTGCAGGCCGGCATCGCGTCGTTCGTCGAGCGCGAGTACGGCATCGGCGCCGCGCCCTACGGCCTGCGCCGCGGCGTCTCCCGCGCCTCCCGGCTCTACCGTGAGCGCTCCACCGGCTACGCGCCGCCCGGCGAGGTGCAGCGCCTCTACGCCGAGCACGTCAACGTCGCCCAGGACGACGGCCAGCGGATCTACTCCAAGGGCTACCGCACGCTGGACGGCGACTCCACGCGCGAGGACGGCCACGTCGCCGGCACCCGCATGCGCCTGGCCTGGCAGGCCCTGCAGCGCGCGGAGACCTACGGCGGCGAGCCCACCGACCGCACCACGGTCGCCGAGTACCACGCCGACCTCGTCGCCGTCTGCAAGGAGTTCGCCGCCGCGCGCGCCTTCAACACCGACGGCGACGTCGGCTACCGCGTCGACACCGACGCCGTGAACACCGACGACTCGCTCGGCCGCCGCGAGCTGCACGGCCGCATCTTCTTCCGGCCCAACGGGTCGATCCACTGGGCCGACGTGCTCGTCGGCTCGATCCGCACGAACGAGCAGGTCTGACCCATGGCACTCACCACCGTCTCGGCGGAGACCAACTTCCGCCACCTCATCGTCCTCGGCGGCGTCCGCTACGGCTACTTCAACGGCGAGGAGGTCGACTTCGGGTCCGAGGCCAACGACGACTGGGACCCCGAGCTCGGTCCCGTCCTCGTCGGCGGCGGCCGGCAGACCGCCGACGACCTCAAGCTCGAGAGGCCGTGGCTGCCCAGCCGCGATCGCCCCGCCTACATGGCGCTCAAGCCGCTGCGCAACCGCGTGCGCGGGACCGCCAGCCTCTTCGAGGTCGACGAGTTCGAGCAGCCGCTCTCCTCCGAACCGCTGGACGTGGTGACGATCCTGCTGACCAACGTCACCATGCCCGCGTCGAGCTCGTCCGGCGACGCCGGGAAGCTCAAGCTGACCGTGAAGGTGCAGGCGTGAGTGGCGCCAGCGTCACCTTCGACGAGCCGGACGAGCCGGCCGGCCCGCCGCCGGTCCCGGCGACCGCCCCGGACGAGCAGCCGGCCGACCCGCCGCCGGCACCCGCGACCGCGCCGGCCGGGTCGATCCTCGGCGAGCTGGCCGAGGAGATCGCCGCCGACGTCGCGGAGGAGTACGAGACGTACGCGGTCGGCAAGCACCGCCGGCTGCGGGCGCGCTACCGCGCCCTCGACGACGCCGAGGTGCAGCGCCTGACGAAGATCGCGCGCGGCAACGTCACACTGCAGCGCAAGACCGGCCAGGAGCTCTCCGACATCGAGGTGCAGAACCGCGGCGCTGCGCTGCTGCTCTCCGCCGCGTGCGTGGAGCTGCTGTGGGTGGAGGACAACGGCGACGAGACGCCGATCCACGTCCTGATCGCCCGCGAGGTGGGCGATGACGCCGCTCCGTCTGGGCCGCTGCGCTACGACATCGGCACCCTCGAGAAGCTGATGCCCGAGCGCGCCGAACGCCTGCGCGCCGAGATCGCCGCCGAGGGCCGCCAGGTCCCGACGTCCGCGGACGTCGCCGCGGAGATGCACCGCTGGGGCGAGGGCGCCAACTACGCGCCGCTCCGCGCCCGCGGGCAGGAGCTGCAGATGTGGTCCAGCTCGGTCTCCGCGCAGGCGATCGGGCGTGCCATCGAGGGGAGCTAGCCGCGGGGGCCGTCGACGAGGCGGCCCACCTGCTGCTCCGCGGCATCGACCCCCACCGCCACCTCACCACGACCGACGTGGTCGAGGTGGCGCTCACCCGCCGCGCGCTCCAGCGCACGGTCGACCTGCGCGCCGAAGAGCTCGACGCGCAGGCGGTCCTCATCATCCAGCGGCTCGCCGAGGCCCTGGAGAAGTCCTAGCCCCACCTGGGGCGCTTCCTCATGGCCACCCAGACCGCACAGATCCTCATCAAGATCCGCGGCGCCCTGCGCGCCGCGAACGAGACCGCGCGCCTCTCGCGCTCGGTCGACGAGCTCGGCGACGAGCTGGGCGAGGCGTCGCGGAAGGGCCTGCAGGCCGCGGCGTCCATCGCGCTCTTCGGCACCGCCATCGGCGGGATCACCCTCGCCGCCCCGGCGCTGATGAGCGTCCTGTCGGCGATGACCGTCGCCGCGCTCGCGTTCGGCACCGCGCTCGGCGGGATCGCCGTCGCCGCCGGCGCCATGGCCTTCGCGGCCACCCAGCGCTTCAAGCAGACCGTGGGCGTGGCCGGCAGCGCCGCCGCCCAGCTGCAGACGCAGGCCCGTAGCCTGCAGACCGCGTTCTTCTCCGCCACCGCCGGCGGCGCCGACGCCGTCCTGGGCGGCCTCGTGCCGCTGCTCGCCGGCGTCGAGGGGCTCGTCACCCGTCTGCAGCCATCCTTCACCGCGGTCGGCAAGGCGATAGGCGACGCGTTCACCTGGCTGGGCGGCAGCATCGGCGAGCTGGCCCCGGAGCTGGCCGCCCTGCTGCAGTCCACCACCGGCGCCTTCCAGCCGATCGCGCAGATCGGGCTCACGCTCGTCAGCATCTTCGCCCGCGTCGCGACGATCGCGATGCCGTACGTGATCGACGCCCTCAACGGGCTGCTGCCGCTCCTGGGCCAGATCCAGGGCGCCATCACCGGCGGCGCGATCCAGTCCGCGTTCTCGCTCCTGGGCACCGTCCTGGGCGGCATCCGCACCCTCGTCGGCTCCATCGCCGACGTGTTGGGGCCCGTGCTCGTCCCGGCCGCCCAGTCCGTCGGCGCCGCGTTCTCCGGCATCGCCGGCCCCGCCGGCACCATGATCGGCTCGCTCCTCGCCGGCGCGGTCCAGCTGGCCTCCGGCGTCCTGCCGCTGCTCGCTGACGCGATCCGCGGCATCGCCCCGGTGCTGCAGTCCATCGTCGCCAGCGGCGCGCTCACCAGCATCGGGCAGGGCATCGCCACCGGCATCCGCGCGGCCGTCGGCTACGTGCGTCAGTTCATCGGTGCCCTGATGCCGATGCGGCCGTTCGTCACCAACGTCCTGCTGCCCTTCGCCAAGGGCATCGCCGTCGGGCTCATCGGCGCGCTGCGCTCCGCGATCCCTGTCGTGCGCCTCATCGCCACCGCGATCGGCTGGGTCGGCACGAAGCTCGCCCCGCTCCGCGGCACCTTCCAGGCTGTCGGCACGATCATCGGGACGCTGTTCGCCGGCGCCATCCTCAAGGCCGTCGGCATCGGCATGCGGATCGGCGGCCTCGTCGCCCGCATCATCGGGTGGCTCGGCAGCCTCGGCGGCCCCGTCACGACCATCGTCGGGCTCTTCGTCGGCGGCTTCAACGAGATCCGCTCCGGCGTCTCCGGCGCCATCAACTGGGTCCGCGACCGCTTCAACGGTCTGCTGACCTTCCTCGGCGGCATCGGCGGCAAGATCGGCGGCTTCTTCACCGACATCTGGGGCGGCCTGAAGTCCGGCCTGGTCGAGACCCTGAACTGGATCATCGACAAGATCAACGTCCTGATCCGGGGCTACAACAAGCTCCCGCTGGCCCCGGACATCGGCGAGATCTCCCGCATCGGCGGAGGCGGCGACGACGGCCCGCTCTACACCAACGGCCTTGGCGCCACGTCCAACCGTGCCCCCAACGCCGGCTCCGCGCACGGCGCCCCGCGCGGCCTGGCGATGGGCGGCCCGATCCTCGGCGGCGCCCCGTACCGCGACCGCATCCCCGCCCTGCTCATGCCGGGCGAGCACGTCCTCACCCGCCGCGAAGTGCAGGCCGCCGGCGGCCACGGCGCCATCTACAGCCTCCGCGCCGCCCTCGCCGGCGACGTCCCGCGCTTCGCCAACGGCGGCCCCGTCGGCAGCTCGGGCGGGGGCTCCCTCGCCGGATCGCTCACCATGCCCCCGATCGACTTCACCGCGGTGCTCAAGGTCGGCGAGCGCGAGATCGGCCTCGCCGTCGAGCGCTTCCAGGCACGCCAGCAGGCACGCGAGGGGGCGGTCTGATGCCGGCCCGCAACGTGCTGGCGACGAGCGACACCGGCGTCGGCGGCGTCACGGCTCGCACGCTGAAGAAGCCCAGCGCCACCCCCGCACGCGTCCTCGGACGCGTGACGCTCTGGACGCCCGAGACGCAGGCGACCGCGACGGGCCGCTACAGCGAGCCCCCGCAGGTCGTCGCCGAGCGCTCGGCCAACGGGGCGTGGCAGCCCATCACCCGGCTCAAGCGCCGCCCGCTCTCCTCCTGGACCGGCCCCCAGCCGGTCAAGATCGAGTGCAAGATCCGCTTCGGCGACGAGGCCCGCCGCTCCATCGCCGGGGCCCTCGAGGACCTGCGCGGGATGCAGGATCGCCTGCCGGACGGAAGCGGTGCCGACCGTCCGCCCTACGTGCTCGTGGTCGGCTACGTGCCGGGCCACTACGACGACGTGAAGTGGCAGATCGACGGGCTCGAGATCACCGAGACCGACCACGCGCGCCGCACCCCCGTGCAGGCGCTCGCCACCGTGACGCTCGCGGAGTGGGTCGACAGCGACATCGACGCAAAGGTCACGAAGACCAGGAGCGCGGCGAAGACCAAGCCGTGGCTCAAGGGCGACACCATCGGCCGGTTCGCCAAGCGACACCTCGGCTCGTCGGGAACGCAAGCCCGGCAAGCCCTCCGCGACGCCAACCCGACGATCCACTCGTTCTCGAAGCTCGAGCCGGGCCACCGGGTCAAGGTGCCGGCCTCGACCACCGTCAGTTCCTGATGGCCAAGAAGAAGACGACGGTCGTCCGTCCCCGCAAGAGCAAGACGAAGACGCGCCAGACGCGCCGGCTGCTGCCGGTGCTCGAGCGCCTGGACATCGACGTCGTCAGCTCGGCCACGCTCAACGGCGCGAACGTCGACGCCCGACTCGTCGACGCCATCACCGGCATCGACCGCGATCTGACGATCGACGGCGCGAACGTCCTCACGCTCCCGATCCACGATCCCGACCGCGAGCTGCTGCGCGCTGACCTCCTCGGCGGGCAGATCGACCTCGACCTCGGCCGCGCCGGCCGGTGGCGCATGGACCGCTCGCGCGACATCGGCGGCCTGGCCGTCAACGACGACATCCTCACCCTCCGCCTGTGGGACCGCTCCTCCGCCGCGCTGCGCGCGCAGACCGCCCCGATCAGGATCTCGTCCGAGCGGCTCGACATCGCGGGCCTCGCACGGTTCTTCGCCCGCGAGGTCCGCGGCGACGCGCCGATGCAGATCGTCGCCCCGTTCCCGGGCGACATCCCGCCCGAGGAGACCACCAGCAGCCGCTCGAGCGGCAAGTCCTCCATCGGGTTCTCCGCGTCGGCCGCGGCCAAGGTGAAGGTCAAGGGCGCCCGCGCTACGCGAGCGCAGCTGAAGGCCATCGACGCGATCCTCGCCGAGGCGACCGAGCTGCGCGCTGGCACGCGGGTGAAGGTCGCCGCGCTCATGGCCGCCACGCAGGAGTCCCGGATGGGCGCCGAGGGCCACACGACCGGCGACGATGACACCGGCTACTTCCAGCAGGGCCGAGAGTGGATCTCCGCGAAGAACGCGAAGGACCCCGCCAAGGGCTGCCGCGCGTTCCTGCTGGGCGGCGAGGCCAACGTCGGCGGCACCGAGAAGACGAAGAAGGGGTGGAAGCAGCACTTCGGCTCGCTCAGCTCCGGCGCCGCGCCCTCGGATCTGGGCGCCGCCATCTTCAAGGTCCAGAGCGGCGGCGCCGGCGCGAACTCGTGGAAGGAGGAGGCCGAGCGCACCGTCAAGCTCTGGACCGGCAACGCCAGCGGATCGTCGTCACGAACCGTCAAGCGGCCGGCGCAATGGCGTCGCGGCACCTCGGACGGCCCCGAGTCCTCGTGGTCTGCGCTCGACCGCGAGGCCAAGCGCCTGGGCCGCCGGCGCTTCATCGCGCTGCCCTGGCGCTTGGCCCCGCGCCTCGTCGTCGCGTCCGACCAGAGCCTCATCCAGGCCCAGCCGCACGTCACCGTCAAGGGACTCGACAGCGGCATCCTGACGGCGGTGCCCTCCATCGACATCGAGGGGGTCAAGACGCTGCAGGAGATCGAGCTGACCGTCGTCGCCTCTGCGTGGCCGGCGCCCCCCGGCGCCGTCGCCGAGCTCGTGGACTTCGGGCCCGCGGACGGCCCGTGGATCGTCAAGCGGATCGGCGTCAGCGCCGGGTCCGACGACGCGACGGTGACGCTGCAGAAGCCGACCACCAAGGTCGAAGCGCAGCCGGAGGCGACCCGCGCCGCGTCGGCGACGCGCGGTGGCCGCTCAGCCTCGAGCGCCGCGCAGGCCTTCTACTCCAAGGGCCTCGCGATCTCGGCCAAGAACTACCCCTACCACTGGAGCGGCGGGCACGCCAGCGCCGGGTCGCCCAGCGGCGGCGGCTACGACTGCTCCGGCTACATCGGCGCCGCGTGTGCCGCCGCTGGCTGGGGGCTCAAGCCGGGCGACTCGGTGCCCGACTCCGGGTGGTTCGCCTCGTCCTGGGGTGAGCCCGGCAAGGGCGAGGAGTGGACGATCTGGGCCAACGGCAACCACGTCTTCGCCGAGGGCCATGGGAAGTTCGAAGGGCGCTCGCTTGACACGAGTCCGGCCTACTCCGCCGGCAACCGCGCTCGCGGTCCGCACGTGCGCCGCGGCTCGCGGTCCACCGCGGGCTTCACCCCTCGGCACTGGCGCGGTCACTGATGCGCGGCGAGATCCACGCGGCCGTCGTCGCATCGGTCGACGAGGGCGCCCGCACCTGCACCGTCGTCTTCCCCGACGACGACGGCGGCCGGCAGCGGTCGCCGGCTCTGCCGTACCGGCCCCGCCTCGTCGGCGTGGACGACGACGGCCTGGTCCTCGAGCACCCGCGTCGCGGCGACGCGGCGTGCGTGCTCGAGGACGCCACCGGGGGCCTGTGGTTCTCCGATTGGACCCCCGATGACTGACCCGATCCTCGACCTCTCCTGGCCCCTCTCGCTCGTCCCCGGACCCACCGGCACAGTCACGCTGCGCACGGTCGAGCAGGACAGCGACGAGGAGATCAAGCGCGGCCTGGCGCTCGCCTGCGAGGTGCGCCCCGGCGACCTGGACTGGGCGCCGGACTTCGGCACTCCCGACCCGCTCGGCGGCACCGACCTCGACGAGACTGCCGCCCTGCTCGCCGCCGCGCTCCGCGTCATCGACCCGCGCCCGGGCCGCATCGACGTGACCCTCCGCGACCTCGGCGACGGCGACCGCAACATCCACCTGAAGGTCGAGACCTCCTGATGAGCACCCCCCTCGACGACGACGGCGAGCTGCTCGCCTTCGGCGCGCCGATCGCCACCGACGCCGACGAGATCGAGCAGGAGATCCACGACGAGATCCGTGATCGCATCCCCGGCTGGGACCCGCTTCCCACCCACCCGATCCGGCACCTGGCCGGCGCCGTCGCCGCGCTCGCCGCGGACTCCCGCGACGCCCTCCAGGCGCAGCTGCGCCGGAACCTGCTGAGCCTCCTGGGGATGCTCTTCGGCATCCCGCGCATGGACGGCACGGCCGCGTCGTCGACCGTCACGATCCGCGCCCGCGACACCCTCGGCCACACGGCCCGCGGCCCCATCCCGCTCGCGCTCGGCGACGTGTCGCTCGAGATCCCCGGCGACCTCGTCGTGCCCGTCGGCTCGGACACCGTCACCGTGACGGTGATCTGCACCGAGCCCGGCGACGCCCCGAACGGGGCAACCGGGACGCTCGAGCTCGACGCGCTCGACTGGCTGGCCGAGACCGATCCCGTCGTCCTCGACGCGCCGCTCTTCGGCGGCGAGCCGGCGGAGGGCGACAGCCAGTACGGCCGCCGGATGGTCGACGAGCTGCAGACGATGTCGCGGGCGCTGATCCTGCCGCGCGACTACTCGATCGCGGCGCGGCGGCACCCCGGCATCGCGTACGCCTGGACGCTGCCGCACTACCGCCCCGGCGACACGCCGGAGCAGGACGACCCCAACGCGGTCTTCCACGTCGCGACGGTCGCCGCCAACGCGGCCGGCGGCGCGATCTCCGGCGGCACCCGGCTCGAAGCCGAGGCCGACTTCGCCGCGCGGCTGCTGGACGGCGTCACGCATCACCTGCTCGACCCGATCCACGTGCCGGTCGACGTCACCGCCGTCGTCATCCGCCGCGCCGGCTGGGAGAAGGACGTCGTCCAGGCCGCCGCCGAAGCCCACCTCACGGCCGTGCTCAGCCCCGCCGGCTGGGCCGACGCCGACGCGGGCGACGACCCGAACCCGATCCCGCCGCGGTACGTCCACGCCAACGAGCTCGTCGCCCGCCTGGACGAGCCGGAGAGCATCGACGTCGTCCAGAGCCTGAAGATCGGCGACGGCACGAAGGCGCGGATCGACTTCGGCGTCCGCGAGCTGCCCACCCCGGGCGAGATCACCGTCACCGTCATCGACGCGGCGGACGCCGATGCCTGACCCGCCCGCCGTCCACAGCGCGGCCGAGCACCTCTACACGCTGCTCGAGCCGCTCGCCACGCACGACCCCGAAGATGGCTACCTGCTGCTCAGCCTGACGGCCGGGCTCGCCGCCGGTGAGCGCCCCGTCTGGGCGCTGACCGAGGACCCCGGCGCCACTCAGGCGCTGGACCCCGACACCGTCGACGCGGAGTGGCTGCCCTCGCTCGCGCAGATCGTCGGCGGCCGCTTCGTCGGCGGCATGACCGAGGCGCAGCAGCGCGCCGAGATCAAGGCCCCCGCCGGCTACAGCCGCGGCCTCCCCGGCCACAAGCAGGCCGTCGCCGCACCGCACCTGCAGGGCGCCAAGCGCATCCAGGTCCGCTACCGCGTCGGCAGCGGACCCGACGCCCCCGGCCGCATGCAGATCCGCGTGCGCGCCACCGACGTCATCCCCGGCCACGAAGCCGCTCTCCGCCGCGACCTCCTCGCCGCGATCCCCGCGCACCTGCGGGGCGACGTCGTCATCACCAACGACCGCGACTGGCGCGAGCTCAAGGGCGAGCCGCCCCGCACCTGGGCCGACGTGCACACGACCAACACGGACTGGGCCGACGCGCTCTCCGCCGACTGAGGACCCGCATGCCCGACATCACCACCCGCCTCGGTCTCGCCCTCGCCGACGAGCTCGACGACGCCGACTTCCCCGCCGCGGTCAACCCGACCCGGCAGCGCCTGGACGACATGGTCGCCATCGACGACCAGGGACTCTTCACGGACCGGCCGCCGGCGAGCACCGCGCGCCGCGGCTTCTATTACTACGCCTCCGACATCGACGTGCAGTTCCGGTGCACGGGGACGGCATGGGCAATCGTCACCGCCCCTTCCATCCGCTATGGGATGGACTCGACTGGGGCCGACTCCTTCTCCCTCGTGACCAAGGGTTCTGACCAGCCGCTGTACGGCTGCGAGTTCATAGCGCCGATCGCCGGGAAGTGGGAGATCCGCTGCGAAGGCCTCATCAAGATCGAGTCCGCGACCACCGTCGGCGCATCTGCGTGGGTCGCGCTCCCCGCGAGCGCCAGCAGCGACCTCTACGACCAGCAGTACTGGGCCGGCTGCACGTCCGTCCGTTCGAACACGACGTTCGACGAGAGCGAGTGCACGTTCTCCCGCACGTTCACACGGACCCTGACCGCCATGCAGTCCATCATGCCCGTCGCACGGTGCATCACAGGCGGCTCCTCCGCCACGGCGCGCGTGTCGCACGTTCAGACCTACGTGAAGCTCATCGAGGCCTGACCAATGCCGCGTCGTCGTCGCGCCGGCTCGAAGCGGATGCACTCGAAGGCCCAGTGGAAGTGGGCCTTCGCCACGCACAAGCCCTGGGCTCGCCGCCACGCCCGCAAGACCCCCGGCGGCCCGAAGGCCCGCTACCGCCGGCTCCCCGCCCGCACGGGCCCCCGCCGCCGCGCGAGCCGCGGCCGCCGCCGCTAGCCGGCGCGCTCCTCATCCCGTCCTAACCGCCCCGATTCCCGGGAGGCATCCGCATGTCCATCTCCACCCTGATCGGCGAGTCGTGAGTGCGCCCCTCCGATCCGATCTCCCGAGCCGAGTCCTGGATTCTCCGGGTCGTCTCGCCCACGGTCGGCCTCTTCTTCGGCGGCTGGCAGGTCGCGACGAGTTCGCTGACCTGGCCGGGCGTCCTGCTGGTGCTCGGCCTCGGCGTCGCGCGGCCGGCCGCCCGGATGTGGGTCGGCCGCGCGCTCCGCGAGCCGTCGTCTACCCCCGGCTCGCCGCCGTCTGGGGGCTCCTCCTGACCATCGGCGCCGTCCACCACATCCTCGGAGGCCTCTGATGCACGGCCGTCGAGTCTCTGACGTCCCCGAGATGAGCCGCAAGGACCGCGTCCGCTACTGGGCATTCGGGGCCCTGCGGGTCCTCTGGAACCTCTCCATCATCGGCTTCGCCGTCTGGGCGATCGTCTCGTCCAACACCCGCGACGACCGCGCCGTCGAGCGCGACGCGGCCCGCACGTACCAGCGCTGCAAGCAGGTCGAGCCCATCGCGATCGTCGCGCAGCTCGGCCTCGACCGCTCCCCGCACCTCCGCGCCGAGATCCAGCGCAAGCGGCCCGACCTCCTTGACGAGAACGGGCACCTCCCGGTCCCCGACTGCGAGCGCACCTACCCCCTCGGCGCCGCGGTCTCGCACCGCTACCCCGACCTCACCCCGACCAAGCCCGCGCCCTGAGCGGAGCGAGAGACGACCATGAGCATCCCGATCCTGAAGCTGGGCGCGCGCGGCAAGGCCGTCGAGCGCCTGCAGAACTACCTCAACGACCGCGGCAGCAAGCGCGGCTTCCCCGACCTCGACGTCGACGGCGAGCTCGGCCCGATCACCTGGGAGCGCTGGAAGGACATCTTCAAGGCGCTCGGCGGCCTCGGCTTCACCGGCTCCGAGGCCCGCGCACGGCGCCGCTACGAGATCGTCGCCTACCCCGACCGCCGCACGGCCGTCGAGCTCGCGGCCGCGAAGACGTGGGCCAAGCGCCGCGCGACGACCGCGGCCCGTGGCGCCACCCTCCGCGAGCGCGCGTGGAACGAGGCCGGCCGCCTGGTCGGCATCGTCGAGAAGGGCGGCAACAACCGCGGCCCCGAGGTCGAGAAGGTGATCCGCGGCGGCGGCGGCCTCCCCGGCCAGGCATGGTGCGGGTGGCTCAACGCCTGGTGCTACCGCAAGGCAGGTTCCCTCGCCGTCACCTGGCAGTGGGGGGCCGTGCGGCTCTACCTGCCGCTCCCCGGCCTGCGCCGCACGTCCAGCCCGAAGCGCGGCAACATCGTCCGCTTCACCTTCGACCACACCGGCCTCTTCGGCTCGTGGTGCGACGCGCGCGGCAGCGCCGTGCCGAAGGCCCAGGCCACTCACATCCGCACCCGCGAGGGCAACACCGGGTCCGTCGGGGCCGTCTCCGACGGCAACGGCAAGGACGGCGTGCACGAGAAGGTCCGCTCGCGCCAGCTCGTCCGCGACTTCATCGAGGTGCTGAAGTGACCGCCCGCCAGAAGCGCCTCGTCAAGGCGCCGGCCGCCCGCCCGGCCGAGACCTCGGGCGTCGGCGGCGGCGTCGCGACGATCCTCGCCTACGTCCTCGGCGCCTCGCCCGAGGTCATCGCCGCGCTCGGCGTCATCGCCGGCGCGCTCCCCGCCGTCGTCACGTGGCTCGTGGCGCACGGCGGCATCCGCGGCACCCTCCGCGCGCTCTGGCGCGGGACCCCGACCAAGGACTGACCATGCCCTTCCTCCCCGGATCTCAGCCGCCCGGCGCCCGCGTCGTCACCGTCGATGGGCCCGAGGGCCGCCGCGGCAAGCCCGGCACCCCGGGCACTCCCGGCGACCCTGCTCTGCTGTTCAAGGGCCTGCCCGTCGGGGAGGCGGTCGGCGTCGATGCCGACGGCAACCCCGTGTCCCTGGGTCCGGTGGTTACCGGGGGCGTTCGTGAGGCGGATGAGCTGCCGCGCGGTGAGGGCGTCGAGTTCGTGCTGGACCGCAACGGCGCGCTCGACACGATCTTGATCAACGGCAAGGAGGCCTGACCATGGCGCTCGCGAAGGAACGTACGCCGCGCAACCGGATCGTGGCGGAGGACTTCTTCCAGGACGGTACGTGCGGGTTCGTGCAGCTGATCGGGTCGCAGTACCCGCTGGGCGTCGTCATGTTCGACGGCGAGTACGGCTACGGCGACGGTGGGTCGCTCGTGCTCGAGTGCGGCGACGGTGCGCAAGGTGGCCAGGACCCGAACAGCAACTGGGGCAGCGCCGCGGCGGTGAAGCGCATGTGGCGCCCGTCGGGGAAGTGGGCCGGGCCGACCGTCGAGCAGGAGTGGGTGTGGTCGTTCGGGTCGCAGTACGACTCCAACAGCCCGCGGCACGTCGTGTTCGGACTCGACCACTGCTCGCCGACGGCGAAGCGCTTCTTCCAGCAGGTGCGGTGGTTGCAGTACGACTCGCCCAACGGTGTTCGCGTCACGAAGTACCAGCTGATGGGGCCCGGAGCTGGTGACGGCGAGTGGGTCGACATGCCCGGCGCGTCGTGGCAGCAGACCGCCGGCGCGGCCGACACGACCGGCACGGTCTACCCGCACGGGTGGAACGAGAACAAGCGCGACTGGCACCACCTGCGCGTCCGGTACGACATCGTCACCGGCGCCTACGACGGGGTGATGATCGACGGCGACCCGTTCGGGTCCTACACCGACGACCCCGCCGACCGAGAGGCGATGAGGGCGATCAAGGCCAAGCCGCTGTCGCTGCCGACGTTCGAGAACGGCTTCAACAGCTTCATCTCGATCGAGAACAAGTCCAACACGCCGCTGAACACCCACGGGTGGGCGCACGTCGGCTACCACCGGCTGGAGGTGTGACGGTGAAGACCAGCTACAGCGTCCTGCTCAACGGTCAGGCGCACCCGCAGCCCGGCGCCGTCCCGGTGTCGGGGCAGGCCATCGTCACGCCGCGTATCCAGGCCGCCCGCGCCGCGAAGGAGGTCGTGTGGACGGTCCTCGTCGAGCGCCTCGACGGCGCGCCGACGACGGCCGGGCTGTACATGGCGTTCCAGGGCGGCGTTCGCACGACCCGCGGCGCTGACACGCCGCCCGCCGGCGTCGGCGGCGGGGTCGGCACCAACCGCTACAACTTCACCGATGTCGCGCAGCAGTGGTTCACGCTCAACGCGGACCGCGACGCCGCGTTCTTGCCGGACGGCGACTTCCCGCCCACGGTCGCGGACCAGACGATGAGCGCAGGCACGCTCTCGGACGCGATCGCGGTCGGCGACAAGACGATCCGGTGCAGCCAGCAGTACGAGCCGGGCCAGGCGTTGATGATCGAGAACGAGCAGTTCCACGTCGTCGGGGCGGCCACGACCGCGGACTCCGGCGCAACGTGGACGCATCCCGTCGTCTCAGGCGGCGCGCCGGATGCGACGAGCTCGATCAACCTGCAGAAGGGGTGGGCCGCCCGCGCGCACGTCGCCGGCACCGCGGTGCATGCCTCCCGCGTGTTCTTCAAGCGCGTGCTCGGGGGGTTCGACCAGCGCCTCCTGATCGTGCCGACGTTCACCGGCGGCACGAACCCGAAGTTCCAGCTGTCGATCGACGTTCGAGGGAGGGGCTGACGATGGCGCTCGGCCGCTACACCGCAACCACCAACCTGACCGGCGTGTACCGCTACGTGCGGTCCGTGACGCTCGTGGAGACGTCGGGCACAGCGGCGGTTCGGTTCCAGCTCCGCAACGGCAACGACGGCACGAATGACCAGGTGCTGCTCGGCATCGGCGCGCCGGCGGGCGGCACCGCGACGCAGTCGTTCGCGAAGCCGCTCCGGTTCCCGAAGGGCGTCAGGCTCGAGGTCGTGTCCGGCGCCGGGGCGCTCGCGATCGACGGCTACTAGTCCCTGAGCCTGGGGAGATCTAGAACGGCGTGGCGCGCTGTCCCGTCGCTGCGTAGACTCCAACTGTGGACCCTCGCCTTGAGAGCCGCGCGCTTACCCCGCGCTACACGTTCGCGGGCGCGGGGCGCCTCGTCGGGCGCCCCGGATCGACCGTGAAGCGGTGGACGTCCGGCCACGCTCGCACGTACCAGGGCAAGCGCGTCATCGACCCGCCGCTGATCCGAATGGACGGTAGCCCGGAGACGTTCCCGCTCTCGTTCCTGAACCTGCTCGAGCTGCAGCTGCTCGTGCACTATCGCGACGACGCGGCTCTCCAGGCGATCCGCAAGGCGCTCGACTACGCGGCGGCTGAGCTCGACGTGAAGCGCCCCCTCCTCAGCGTCCGATTCAAGACGTATGGCGGAGAGCTCTTCGCGCGGTTCTCGGACGAGCACGGGAGCCCTCTCGTGAACGCTAGCCGCGGTGGGCAGACCACCCTCGAGGCCGCCGCGATCGAGGCCACGGAGCGCATCGACTACGAGCTCGACACCGCTCGGCGTTGGTGGGTCGTGTCGCGCGACGTTCCGATCGTTGTCGATTCGCGCGTTGGCGCCGGGCATCCCGTGACCGCTGATTCGGCGGTTCGCGTGGACGCGATCCGGTCGCGGCACGAAGCTGGCGTCGACGTCGACGAGATTGCCTACGACACTGGCGCCTCCACCGACGAGGTCGTCGCAGCTCTGAACCTCGCCGCTGCGTGATCGACAAGCTCTACGTCGAGAACGGCGTGGGCCGACGCGTCGCAGAGGCGCTCAACGCCTTCACGGCGCTCACCGGCGTCACGGCGACCTTCCAGCACGACGTCCATCCAGCGATGCAGGTCGCCCAGAACGGCGACGAGTGGTGGATCGAGGAGGCTTCCGTTTCCGGCTACGCGATCCTGACCCAGGATAAGGCCATCCTGCAGCAGGGGCCGGAGCGCGATGCGCTCTGCCAGAGCGGTGGCATCCTGATCGCGTACGCGCGGGCCAACTACGACGTCCTCGTGAAGCTCGGGTGCTTCGCGCTCAATTGGCCGGTCATCAAGGCCATGCTGGACAATCCAGGGCCCCAGGCCATCGTGTTGCAGAAGGGCGGTCACGAGATCGTCGACCTCAGTAGCGGCTGAAACGCAGGTTCACGAAGACCCCGCCTCACGGCGGGGTCTTCGTCGTTCCGGGACGCCTCCGGCTACCGGCCCTTGATCGTGCAGTCGCCGAAGGCGCGCGCCCGCGTCGCGAAGCGGATCGCCTTCCGATCCCGCTGCCGAACCGCCACGACGCGTCGGCGGGTGAAGGCACGCTCTCCCGTCGGGCAGAAGCGCACCCGGTACAGCGTGATCCTCACGGGCACGCGTAGCTTCAAGTCTCGATCCTCGTACCGGAGGACCCCGCGGCCGACGGCCCGCGTGCGGTCCCACGAGCTCCACCGGACGTTCTGGTAGCCGCCGTGCGCTCCCTGGGGAAGCGAGCGCGGGCGGTACTCGAGCCCGCCGAAGTACGAGGCGTAGGTCTTCGCCGGCCGCGGATCGCAGATGTTGAGGTCGACGCCCGCGGCCGGGGGCACGCCGTACTGCTCGCAGGGCGGTAGGTCGTCGTCGTTCGCCGAGTAGCCCTGCAGCCAGTAGCCGGGCTTCGTCGCCGCGTTGTCGACGGTCGTGAAGCCGTCGGCGATCGGGCACCCGTCGGCGTTGGTGCTCTCGACCCGGCCGTACTCGGCCCCGAGGCCAGGCGCCGTCGAGAGCAGGACCGTGACGCACGTCGGGTCCTGCTCGACGGTGGCGGCGATCGACGCGTGCTCGTCGGGCGTGGCCGGACGCACCGCGCCGGCGGCGGCGGGGAAGGCGCACGCGACGCTGATCGCGACAGCGGGCAGGGCGAGAGCACGGTTCACGGGTATCACCGTACGCCGGATGGGCGAACAGCGGAAGCTCGAGCCAGCCAGCATGGACGACCGTCCGGCTCCCCCTGCTCTATGCAGGAGATTTCATGGGCCCGTTGCCGGTGTTTGCGAACGTGCGTTCGCCGGTCCGTCCGCTAGCCCTGGGACGCTGCCGTTCCTGCCGCTGATCGACCGCCCGGCGATGCAGGATCACAGCGTGGGGATAGCGGCGGTCTGGGACCGGAGGAAGCGCGTGAAGCGTCCGATCCTGATGGCAGTACCCGATACCTACGGCGCACCCGCGGACCCGGCCGCAGCGCGCCGAGCCGCCTACGCCCAGCTCGTGTCCGCGTACGACGACGCGCTCACGACCCCTGGGCTCGACGATGACGACCGCGGCTCGCTTCTGCGTCAACGTCGTCATGCTCTTCGGCTCGCTGGGCTTCGCCCTCTAGCTCTCGCTCCAGCGCGCGACTAGAGGTCGACCCGGGGGGCGCCCACGGTCCGTGCGCGTCCTCGTAGTCGATGTCGCCCTCGACGAAGGTGTCGAGGCTGATCCCCGCTACCTCCTCGATCGCCCGCTCCAGGCGCTCGAGCCGGCTGATGATCTCGTCGACCCGCTCTGCCCGCAGGAGCAACTCGGCGACCGTCATCGACGTCGACTCGCGCTCCAGCTCAAGCTTCGAGGGTTCGTCGCCCGTGGCCCCGAGGTGCGGGGGCTTCCAGCCGGGCTTGCCCGCGTAGAGGGTGCCCGGGCTCACGCCGAGAACCGGGGCAATTTGCTCCGCCCGCGCCCAGTCGATCGCGGTACGCCCGCGTCGCCACCTTGAGACCTGGGTCTCGTTCACGCCGATCTTCGCGGCGAGCGCGCGCGCACCCCCGGGGAAGCTCCGAAGCAGCAGATCCAAGCGGTCCGCGGGGGTCTCTCTGTCGTCGGGCATCGGCCCACCGTACGGCGTTTCCGACGCTTTGCACGGCTTGCAACGAAACTTGCCTTGACTTTGCTGCGCGCTTGACTCATGCTTGCCCCGGCTAGTCAGCCGACCGAGACCAACATGACCGACACCGCTCCCACAACTCCCGGGACGCGCGCTCGTGCGCTTCGTCTGCGGCAGGCCCTCACCGTCGAAGAGGCCGCCCAGGGCATCGGCGTCTCCACCCAGACCATCTACCGCTTCGAGCGGGACGAGGGCCGGGGGCCGCGCATCCAGACGCTTCGCAAGATCGCCGGGTTCTACGACGTGGAGCCCGCGACGCTTCTCCCCGAGCGCGACCGCCAGGCCATCGCAACACCGGCCTGAGCGCACCCCACAAGAGCGAACCCCGCGCGGCGGCTACCGGCGGGGCTCTGAAACCACAACAGGAATCCCGATGAAGACTACACCGTCGTCCGGCGACGGCCAGCTCGTGCTGCCGTCGTCCGTGACCCTCACCCTCGACGAGCGCGGCGTGCTGCGCTCCTACCTCAGCGGCGAGTTCGACGCCTGCGAGCGGATCGGCATGGACCGAACCGTGAACGATGAGCCCCTCGGCAGGCTCCGCCTCTCCCTCCGCGTCGCAGAAGCGCTGGGGCCCGAGGACGCCGACCACTCCGGCGACCGCGAGATCGACGATCCCATCGTCATCCAGCGCCTCCATGAGCTCGTGCTCAACGAGATCGAGTCCGGCTTCCAGGACGACGAGCGCGACTACATCGAGGAGGACTGGCGCGCGGAGCACCTCGTACTCGAGCGCAAGCTCGCCGTCGACCGCTTCGGCCTCGCCGCGAGGTACGGGGTCACACTCGATGACGCCGGCCGCCCCGACCCGCTCCGTGCCCCCGCCCTCGCTGCCGAGCGGCTGCTCTTCTTCCGCTGCCGAGAGGCCTTCGAGAAGCACTACCCCGAGCTGGCCGACGACCTGGACGCGCGCTCCGGCGCGGCGGTCCGGCGGCTGCACGACGTCCTCTACGCCGAGGGTCACAAGTCCCCGATGGGCGCCCGGTTCGCTGGTGCGTCGGCGCCCTCCACGGCCCTCAGGGCGGTCGCATGAGCGTCATCAACGTCCGGCTCTGCGACTTCTGTGGCGAGCCGATCGAACCCACCGACCGCTGGGCCACCCTCTCCGTCGCGTTCGGGCAGCAGCGCGACCAGCACCTCGACGCCACCGTCGGCGACTACCACTTCGACCGCACGCGCCCCTGCTGGGCGCAGGCGTCCGACGCGGTCCTCCTGACGCACGAGTTCGGCGGGTCGATCGAGCACATCCCGGTCGCGTCCGGGCAGAAGATCGCGCAGCTCCGGCGGAAGCACGCCAAGCAGCCGCTCGCCCCGCCACGGTTCCCGGACGGCGGCGACGACGGTATCGCGGCGGTGCCCGCATGATGCCCGCGTCCTACTACGCCCACGCCGCGCGGGTCTTCCGCGCCGGCCTGGCCGACGCCGACGTCGTCGACCCCCTCGCGCGCTTCGCTCTGGCCGAGCTCGCGCGGTCGATGGACGCCCTCGTCTCCACCTACGGCTCCGGGGCGTCCGGCCCCGCCCGCCCTCTCGCCGCCCTCAAGGACCCCGCATGAGCACCGACCTGCAGCCGGTCATCCCGGCGACCGACGTCGCGGCGATCCGCGGCCTGACCAAGGCGATCCGCGCCGCGACGCAGGCGGACGGGAGCGAAGCGCTCGCCCGCCTCTGCAACCACCTCCTGCGCCCCATGCTCACCTACATGGGCGAGGCCACCGGACGGGTGCCCTCCCCCGACGGCCCCGCCCCGGACAACGTGCTCGCGCCCGCCCAGGCGGTCGTCATCGACGCGGCCGCCCGCGCGGGCATGACGGGGCCCGCCGGCATCGACGACGCCGCCTACGAGGCCGCGAACAGCACCTACGGGGCGCTGCGCACGCTCGAGCAGCACATCGGCTTCCGCGACGCCACGGACCCCGAGCTGCAGAACGCGATCGACGCCATGTCCTGGCGCCTGCGCGACGCGATCTCGCTCCTCCGCACGGGACGTCGATGAGCAACCACGCGACGAGCTTCGCGAAGAAGCGCATCACCGGCGCAACGGGCCGCAAGGCGGCCCTGATGATCGCCGCCGACGTCTGCGACGACTACGGAGTGATGTGGGGCGGCGTCGACTACTTCGCCGGCGTCTTGGAGTGCCACCGAGAGACCGCGATCAGCTACCTGCAGAAGCTCGAGGACGGCGGCCACATCGAGCGTATTCGGCGCTGGAAGCCGGATGGCTCCCCGACCACGTCCTTGATCGTCCTCGCCCCGCGTGACGAGGACCGTGGGAACCTCCTGGACCCGCGGAACCACCCCGAGTACGGGCGGCTCATCACCGCCCATCTGAGCAAGCCGAAGTCGGGATCTTCGGTGCCCAAGTCGGAAAAGCCGACGTCGGGATCTTCCCATGCCCAAGTCGGGATTCACCCCGGCCCAAGTCGGGATTCCCGACACAACACGTCAACTGACACGCCAGCTAGGGACACGTCAGCTGCCGAGCGCGCGCGAAGCGAGCAGCCGGCGGTCGACGCGATGGCGGTCTATCGCGACGACGTCGAGCAGCACATGCGCGGCGTCGCCCAGTGGGCGCCAGCCCTCATGGCGGGCGCCGAGGTGGGCATCGTGTCGCTCATCCAGGCGAATCCCGGCGCCCCGTGGGCGCAGATCGCCGCGTCAGCGGCGGCCGCTCGGCTATCCGGCGACTTGACCACGGCCCGCCCCCTGACGGCGCTGGAGTTCAAGTTGCGCGACTGGACGCGCGGTGCGCTCGGGGCCGACGGGTCCGGGTCGCGGGACAGCTGGGAGGGCGCCCGGGTGCAGCTCGAGCAGGCGGTGCGGGCCCACGGGAACGAGCTCGACACGCTCGTCGCCCTGCAGCAGAGCGAGCTGCCGCTGGCGTCGCTCGTCGTCGCCGCGGGCTGGAAGGACGTGCAGCTCGTCGGCCGGGCGGCCGACACCTACGAGACGCGCATGGCGGTCAGCCGTGTCCGCAAGGCGTACGCCGGCCTGCAGCCCTCGACGGAGGCGGTCGCCGCCAGGATTCGCGACGTCGACCGTCTCGTGTCCGACAACGTCCGGCGGGTCGGGCACGAGAGCCGCCTGGACATCGGCATCCGCACCCCGCCGATGGAGCCGGACGGACGATGACGTTCCGCTTCAACCTCGACCGCCTCCGCGCACCCGAGGCGCCCGCCCGGGAGCGCGACGCCGACGTCGTCCCGCTGCCGCGCCGGCGCACCGGCGCTTCGCCCACCGACCCGCGCCGGTCGTCGCTCAACCCCGACTGGCTGCTCGCCGGGGACCAGTGGGTCCACGACCCGCTTCCCGCCCCGCCGAGCGAGGCGCCGGCGGCCACGCCTGTCCCGGACGGCCCGATCCTCACGGACGCCGACCGGGCGTGGATGGACAGCGACGAGGCTCGCGCTTCCTGGGAGGCGGGCGCCGCCTACCAGGACGACCTCGACGCCCGGCGCGCCGTCGCCTCCGTCGACGCGCTGCTCGGCGAGCGCATCCCTGGCCTCGCCGAGCTGACGCTCGACGACATGCCGTGGCTGACCACGCCGACGACCGAGACCCCGACCCTGGCCGCCGAGCGCGCCGAGGTCGACCGCAAGTGGGACGAGGCCGACGCCGCCGCAGCGCGCGCGTCCGCCGCCCGACAGAACCGCAGGACCGCGTGAACGACACCCTCTGCAACCACCCCCTCGAGCTGCGCGTCATCGGGACCGCCTTCCGCAACTCCGCGGCCGCCGAGTCGTACGTCCTCGACCACCGCGTGCTCCCCGAGCACTTCACGATCGACGCGCACCGGACGCTCTGGGGCGTCATCGCGGAGCGCATCGAGGCGCGCGCCGACCTCGACGACATCGTCCTCGTCGACCTTCTCGAACGTCGCCCCGACCTCCTCGTCGGCAGCGTCGATCTCGACACCGTCTTCGCGACGATCCAGGCGGCCACCGAGCAAGCCGACCCGGACCCGAGCGCGGAGCATGCGCGCGTGCTCCGCGACTTGGCCGCTCGCCGCCGCCTGGCCGGCGCGCTCGACCACGCGATGCGGCACGTCGGCCAGCTCGACCGCCCCATCGACGACACGATCACCGCCCTCACGGAGGCCACGTACGGGTCCGCGCTCGTGCACCGCACGCCGCAGATCCGCACCGTGGCTGACGCCTTCGACGACGCGCTCCGGCGGTGGGAGAACCCGGGCGAGCAGCTCGGCTACACCCTCGGCTTCCACCGCCTCGACGAGATCATGTCGCTCGCCCCGGGCACGATGACCGTCATCGGCGCCCGGCCGTCCGTGGGCAAGAGCCTCTTCGCCCAGCACGTCATCAGCAACGTCGTGCACAAGCACGCGGTCGACGCGGTGCTCGTCTCGATGGAGATGAGCGAGCGCGAGCTGATGGACCGCATCGTTGCCGGCGAGGCGCGCGTCTCCGCCCGCTGGCTCGCCCGGGCCCGCAAGCCGCGCGGCGACGATCGCCGCGCCGAGTGGGAGCGCGTCCTCGACGTCGGCAACGACGAGGCCATGCGCCGGTTCGGGATCACGGACACCGCGGACCTGGCCATCGTCGACATCGAGGCGCTCGCCCGCCGCTACCGGGCCCAGAACCCCGACTTCAAGCTCCTGGCGGTCGACTACCTCGGCCTGATCCGCAAGGCGGACTCCAAGCAGGCCCCCGTCCACGCGCTCGACGACATCAGCCGCCGTCTCAAGGTGCTCGCGATCGACATGGACATGGCCGTCGTCGTGCTCGTCCAGCTCAACCGCAACAGCGAGACCGAGCGTCGCCCGCCGCGGATCTCCGACCTCCGCGACTCCGGCGCGATCGAGCAGCACGCCGACAACGTCCTCCTGCTGCACGCCGACCACCCGTCGATCGGAGACGACACGACGCAGCCGATCGCCGCGAGCCAGGTGATCGTCGGCAAGAACCGCAGCGGCCCCCCGGGTCGCATCGTGCATCTCGACTTCGACAGCACGGTCCCGCGCTTCATCGATCAGGCGCCCGCGCCGCCCGTCGGCCGCGCGTACTTCGAGAACGTCCCCCTCCCGGGAGGGCAGCGATGACGACCGAGCAGCGCCGCGGCGTCGGCTTCCTGACGGAGCGCGACCACGTCCTCGTGGCGTACGTGGCGAAGAACCCGATGAGCGGCAGGAAGACGATCGCGGACGCGTTGGACCGTCCGCGCGGCACAGTCGCGCACCGGCTGCAGGCCCTCGTCGCGAGCGGCTACCTGATCCGGCACGGCGACGACCACGAGGCCCGCTACACGGTCGGACGGGTTCTCCCCGCGCTGACGTCCTTCACCCTGCGGACCTGCCCAGTCTGCCGTGGCCGGTGGCGACCGATGCGGAACACGCCCTCGTCGGCGTGCCCCGCGTGCAGGCGAGTCCTCGACGCGCAGGACCGTGCGCGCCAGCTGGGCGTCGGGCCCATCGAGATCGTCGTCCGTCCGCTCGAGTCGCGCGGACGCGCCACCCACCCGCTGCACCCGAACGAGCTCGTATGGGTCGACGGACCCGGTGACGTCGACGCCATCGCCGGAGACGCCCGCCACGCCCGCGAAGCGAGGGCCGCCGCATGACCCCCCGCCCGACCGAGGGAGGCCCGCGCGTCCGCTTCACACCCACGGCCGCCGACCTGTACGGGTCGAACGTCCCTCTCCCGAGGACGGGACCGTGACCGGCGCGCGCGATCCCGTCGTCGAAGCCGTCTCCCAGGCCCTAGCCGACATCCTCTCCCGTCGCGGCGGCCGCTGGGTCGCCGAACCGCAGCGGCGGCAGGACGGTCGACCGGACACCACTCGGCACGGCGACGTCCTCCCCACGCCAGACGACGCGGACGTTGTCCGGCCCGAGCGGCGTGTGGCGTGACCGTCCCGGCCTGACGTACACGCCCTGGACTGCAGTGCGCAGCAGCTCCCGCTGCTCCTCCTGCTCGAGGTGATCCCACACCTCGAGCAGGTTCCCGAGGTGCCCCGGCTCGCTCCTGTCAGCCGTCAGGCGGTCGACCTCTCGCTCGGCGTCCTTCATCCGCTGCGCGCGCTTCGCTAGGCCCTCGGCGAAAGCGTCCGCGCCCAGCGCGTCGATGACCCTCGGGTCGTCGCGGTAGACCTCGAGCGCCGCGACGGCCTGACGAAGCTCCTCGCGAGCATCGTCGAGCGCGGCGATGTCCGGCGCCTCCTGCTCGAGGCGCGCCGCGGCGGCGCCCGCCCGCTGCTTGAGCTGCTCGACGACGTAGCCCTCGATCGGGACGGCCGTCGAGATCGACGCCGGCCCCGGGCACCTGCCGGCTGCCGAGACCCCGGTGCAGGCCCACCGCCGGTAGGTGCTGCCGTCCGGCCGCCGAATGCCGGTCGTGCCCATGGCGTGGCGACACGACCCGCAGCGCATCAACCCCTGCAGGATCGACGGCGCTGCGCTCACCGCCTTCACGGGCCGGTGTCCCGTCTGGTTCGCGCGGCGCCACGTCACCTCGTCAACGAGCGCGGGGTGCGCGCCGGGCGTGACGTACTCGCCGTGGCGCGCTTCGCCGAGATAGACGCGGTTCTGGATCATCGCGCGACAGGACTTCGCGACCCACTGCTCGTTCCCCCACGCCGTCGTCACGCCGGCTGCTTGCAGGTGCTCGGCGATGTCGCGCCACGAGCGCCCCTGCGCGCGCATCGCAAACGCCTCGCGCACCGCCGGGCCGGCGACCGGATCGACCTCGAGCGGGCCGGCGAGGCGCCCGTCGGCGTCCTTCACCTGGACGTACCCCGTCGGCGCTCGGGCCGACAGGTGCAGGCCGCGAGCGACGGCGCTCCGGCGCCCATCCGCGAACGAACCGCGGATGCGGTCCAGCTCGAACTCGGCGAGCGCGAGCATGATCCGCAGCACGAGCCGGCCCGTCTCCGTCGTCAGGTCGAAGCCGTCGGCGACGGACACGAACGTCGCGCCGTGCGCCTGCAGCCGCTCGATCAGGGCCAGGGCGTCGACGAGGGACCGGCCGAAGCGGTCGAGCTTCGCGACGACGATGCCGCCGGCGGCCCCGGCCTCGACGCGCTCGACGGCCTGCATGAGCAGCGGTCGGTCACGGCGAGCACCCGATTCGTCCAGCTCGACGAGGACGTCGGCGAGCTCGTGCCCGTGCGCGGCGGCCCACTGCCGGATGCGGTCCTCCTGGACCTTCGGCGAGATGAACGACTCGCCGCCGCGCCCGCGCACCTGTGAGACGCGGACGTACCCGATCAGTGGCCTTGCCATCCGGTCGGACGGTATACTAAGACGGCCCGTTGACCTTCGTCCGCGTCCACGCCAGGCGCTCGGCGATCTCGTCGTAGGAGTGCCCCTCGGCCTGCATCCACAGCGCCAGTCGCTCCTGCGGCTTGAGCGCCGCGAGCGCCTCGCGGGCCAGGGCCAGGTCCTCCTCGCGGGACAGGCGGTCGTCCGGCCCGTCGCCCGGGTGGACGAGCCGGCGGTCGTCGTCCTCGATCCCGTCCGTCCGCACGCGCCGCTCGCGCACCCGCAGCGCCTCGTTGCGCGCCACGGTCGCCAGCCAGCCCGCCACCGTCTCGGGCTCCACCCGCTCGCGGTGCGTGAGGAAGCGCTCCGCGGCGGCCTGCACGGCGTCGTGCGCGTCGTCCTCGCACAGCGAGACGCGCCGGGCGCTGCGCAGCATCAGGGCCGCGTGCTCGGCGAGGACGGCGCCGGGGTCCAGGCGTGCGCCCGGCCCGGCGCCGGGGAGCGGGGGTGGGACACGGGTGACCGGCGGGTCGAGGGGGCGTGATTCGGGCATGCGGTGCGGCGGGGACGGACGGCGGGTCCCGAGGGAGACCCCGGGGCCGCCATCGAATCACCCCCCGACCTTCTGCGCCAGTCCTCCGGCGCGATCCGAGTACGGTGCCCGCGGAGCGGCGTCCGCGGGCGTGGCAGCCGCGGGCGGCCGGGCCGGTCCCGCCGCTACGCGGGGTCGCCGGCCGGCGCGGCGCTCTCGCCGGCGGCCTCGTCCGCGCCCGTGGCCTCGCCTTCGCCCGTCGCCGGCTCCTCGCCGGTCGCCAGCCCGAGGGCCCGCGCCGCGCGCGTCACCTCGGCGGGGTCGGGCTCGGCCGGGACGCCCGCCTGCAGGTGGCCGAGCGGCGCGGTCGGGCTCGGGCGCATGTCCCAGTTGAGCAGGCCCAGGTCGAAGGCCGCGATCGGCAGGCCCACCTCGCGGGCGAAGGCGCCGATGCGCCGCTGCAGCAGCACCGCGTCGTCGGTGAGGAAGGCCCGCTTCGCGGCGACGGACACCGGGTCGCGGCCGGCGTCGAGCAGCAGGGACCACGGTGCGATGTCCGCCAGCCCGAAGCGGCCGAGCGAGACGAGCAGCTCGAAGCGCGCAGGGCGGCCCAGCCCGGGCAGCGCGAGCGCGCGGTACGCGGCGTCGAAGCGGCGCGCGGCGTCCGTCCCGGCCGGCGTGAGCATCGCGAGCTGGGCGCCCGCCTTGGCCGCGCGGTCGCGGTACGCCTGTAGCGTCACGGCGCCGCGGTCGTGCGCGTGGGCCCCGCGCGGGCCGACGGCGGCCTCGCGCAGCGCCTCGACGGGCGGCAGGTCCTCGTGCCAGCGCACGCACAGGCGCTCGATCTCGCGGAACGGCTCGCTGCCCTCGAGCACCCCGTAGTAGGCGATCTGGAAGAGCAGCCAGGCGGCCTCCTCGCGGTCCGCGTCCTCGCCCCCGGCGAGCGCGCGGACGGTCGCGTACGGGCCGGGCGCGTCGGCGGTCAGTCGGTCCAGGCGGACCCGGGCGCGGGACAGCTCGCGCAGCAGGTCGAGCGCGTCCTGCGACGAGTGGACGCCGGGCAGCAGCTCGTGCGACCACCCGTCGCCGGCGTGGCGGCTGAGCTTCTTCACCCGCACGCCGCCGCCGCTCGGCGACGCGGCCTTGCGGCGGGTCCCGAGGGCGCTCGACGCGGCGGAGCGGGACGCCGCGTGGGCGCTCGTCGTCCGACGGGAGCTCGTGACCTTGCCCGAGACCTTCTTCTGGGCGGCGGCCTTCTGCCGCTTCTCGCGCAGGCAGACGACGCAGCGATCCTCGGCGCGACCATGACGGCAGAACACCCACCGAGTGTAGGGCGCGCCGCGCCCCGCCCGCGCCCCGTGGCGCGGTGACGCCGTCCGCGTGCCGCGGCCGCGGCGCGCGGGCGGCTCAGCCCGCCGCGGGGCCGCCGAGGATGCCCTCCAGGAGCAGGGCCCGCAGCGCCGCGACCGCCGGCGCCGGGTCCTCTCCCCCGCCCTCGGCGAAGCGCATCGCGATCTCCATGCCCGCCCCGATGACCCCGGCCGCCAGCAGCTCCGTGTCGAGCTGCGCGCCGTGGCCGGCCGCCAGGCGCTCGAGGTCGGCGCGGAGGCCGGCGATCACCGGCCCGAGCGGTCCGCCGGCGGCGCGGGAGCGCATCGTCCCGGCGTTGCGCCGGAACATCGCGAGCAGCTCGGGCCGCTCGACGAGCAGGGCGAAGTACGCGGCCGCGCCCAGCTCGATCGCCTCGCGGGGCGTCGTGGCGTGCGCGCGGGCCGCCGTCATCCGGGCGTCCGCCTCGCCGACGTGCTCGTCGACGAGCTCGGCCAGGATCGCGTCCTTGTCGGCGTAGTAGTTGTAGAAGGTGCCCGACGCCAGCGAGGTGCGGCGCACGATGTCGCGGACCGTCGTCGCGCCGAACCCGAGCTCGGTGAACGCGTCGATCGCGGCCGCGCGGATCTCCTCGCGGTTGGCGGCCTTCGCGCGTTCGCGCTTGCCGACGGGGCGGCCGTCGCCGGGCGAGGACGCCGGACGGGCGGGCGCCGCGTCCGGCGGCGGACCGTTGGGCGCGGGCGGCGGGGACGGGGTCACGCGGGCGGGACGACGGCCGCCGCGCGCCCCGAGGGACGCGCGGCGACGGGCCGGTCGATCAGGTGCCCGACAGCGCGGCCGGCCGGGCCATGCGGCCGGCCTGCTGCGCCAGGTAGCGGTCGGCCACGCGGGCGCACTGGCGGCCCTCGTTGATCGCCCACACGATGAGCGACTGGCCGCGGCGGCAGTCGCCGGCGGCGAAGACGCCGTCCTCGGACGTCGCGTACGCGCCGGCCTTGATGTTGCCGCGGGCGTCCTTCGCCAGGCCGAACGCGTCGACGAGGCGCTGCTCGGGGTGCAGGAAGCCCATCGCGAGCAGGACGAGCTGGGCGGGCTGCTCGCGCTCCGTGCCCTCGATCGGCGCGAACGGCGGGGCGGGCTGGGCCTGCGCGTAGCGGAGCGTCGCGACGTTGCCGTCGGCGTCGCCCTCGAGCCCGAGCGTGGCGACGGAGAAGTTCTGCACGCCCTTGCCGATGGCGCGCGCCTCCTCCATCGCGTAGCTCAGGCGGAACTTCGCGGGCCACAGCGGCCACGGCGTGCGGTCGTCCGGGCGCGACGACGGCGGCTCGGGGAGCAGCTCGACCTGCACGACGGACGCGGCCTCCTCGCGGATGGACTGCGCGACGCAGTCGGCGCCCGTGTCGCCGCCGCCGATGACGACGACGTGCTTGCCGCGCGCGGAGATGCCGCGCGGCGCGGGCCGCGGCGCCTGGTGCGGCACGCCCTGCTCGTCCTGCGCCCAGCGCGTGCGCTCGTACAGGTACTCCATCGCGAAGTGCACGCCGCCGAGCTGGCGGCCCTCGACCGGCAGGTCGCGCGGCGTGCGCGAGCCGACCGTCAGGACCACGGCGTCGTACTCCTCGCGGAGCTGGTCGACCGTGACGTCGACGCCGACCTCGACGCCGCAGCGCAGCTCGACGCCCTCCTCGACGAGCTGCTGGACGCGACGCTCGACGAGGTGCTTCTCGATCTTGAAGTCCGGCACGCCGAAGCGGATCAGGCCGCCCGCGGCCTCGTCGCGCTCGAACAGGGTGACGGTGTGGCCCGCGCGGCGCAGCTGCTGCGCCGCGGCCATCCCGGCCGGGCCCGCGCCGACGACGGCGACGGTCTGCCCCGACTCCGCCGCCGGCGGCTGCGGGCCGACCCAGCCCTGCTCCCAGGCGTGGTCGATGATCGTGTTCTCGATCTGCTTGATCGTGACCGCGTCGCCCTCGTTGATCTCGAGGACGCACGCGGCCTCGCACGGCGCCGGGCAGACGCGCCCGGTGAACTCCGGGAAGTTGTTCGTCGCGTGCAGCTGGTCGATGGCGTCACGCCACCGGCCGCGGTAGACCAGGTCGTTCCAGTCCGGGATCAGGTTGCCCAGGGGACAGCCGTTGTGGCAGAACGGCACGCCGCAGGACATGCAGCGCGCACCCTGCTGCTGGATCTCGACCTCGGGCCGCTCGGAGATGAACTCCGTGTAGCGGCCGACCCGCTCCGCCGGGTCGTCCCACTTGACCGGGGACCGCTGGATCTTGAGGAACCCGCCGAGCTCGCCCATCAGTACTTGTCCTCCTCGGTCACCTGCGGGGCGCCGATCGTCTCGGTGGTCTCGTCCTTCGCGGCGCGTGCGCCCACGGCCGCCTCCTCGTGCGCGAGCTGCTCGAGCACGCGCTTGTAGTCCGCGGGGAACACCTTCACGAACCGGTGCTGCAGGTGCTCCCAGTCCTCGAGCACGCGGGCGGCGACCGCCGACCCCGTCCGCTCGTGGTGCTCCGCGACCAGGTCGCGCAGCTCGATGCGGTCGGCCTCGTCGAGGTCCTCGAGCTGGTCGAGGATCGTCGGGTTGACGTTCTGGCGGAACGTGCCGCCCTCGTCGAGGACGAACGCGAAGCCGCCCGACATGCCGGCGCCGAAGTTGCGGCCGACCGGGCCGAGGACGACGACGCGGCCGCCGGTCATGTACTCGCAGCCGTGGTCGCCGACGCCCTCGACGACCGTGCTGGCCCCCGAGTTGCGGACGGCGAAGCGCTCGCCGGCGCGGCCGCGGAAGAACGCCCGGCCGCTCGTGGCGCCGTAGAGCACCGTGTTGCCGACGATCTGCTGCTCCTCGGCGACGTACGTCGCCTCCTCCGGCGGCCGGACGGACAGCACGCCGCCGGACAGGCCCTTGCCGGTGTAGTCGTTCGCGTCGCCGACGAGCGAGAACTCGACGCCCCGCGACAGCCAGCCGCCGAAGCTCTGGCCGGCGGAGCCGGTGAACGCGATCCGCAGCGTGCCCTCGGGCAGCCCGTCCGCCCCGTGCGTCTCGGCGATGCGCGAGGAGAGGATCCCGCCGACGCAGCGGTCGACGTTGCGCACGCGCGACGTCAGCGACGTCGCCTCGGCGCGGGCGACGGCGGGCTCGGCGACCTTCAGCAGCTCCCAGTCCAGGTGGCCGTCGAGGTGGCCGTCCCGCTGCGGGCTGACGCCGTGCAGCGTGGCGCCGTCCGCCAGGACCGGGCGGTGGAAGAGGTTGGCGAGGTCCACGCCGCGCGCCTTCCAGTGCTCGATCGCGTCGTCGGCCTTCAGCAGCTCGATGCGCCCGATGACCTCGTCGAGGGTGCGGGCGCCGAGCTCGGCGAGGATCTCGCGGATCTCCTCCGCCACGAGCAGGAAGTAGTTGACGACGTGCTCGGGCGTGCCCTTGAACCGCTTGCGCAGCTCGGGGTTCTGCGTCGCGATGCCCACCGGGCAGGTGTTGAGGTGGCAGGCGCGCATCATGATGCAGCCCGTCGCGATCAGCGGGGCGGTCGAGAAGCCGAACTCGTCGGCGCCGAGGAGCGCGGCGATGACGACGTCGCGGCCCGTCTTCAGCTGGCCGTCCGTCTGGACCCGCACGCGCGACCGCAGGTCGTTCAGGAGCAGCGTCTGCTGCGTCTCGGCCAGGCCGATCTCCCACGGCACGCCGGCGGAGACGATCGACGAGAGCGGCGAGGCGCCCGTGCCGCCGTCGTGGCCGGCGATGACGATGTGGTCCGCCCCGGCCTTCGCGACGCCGGAGGCGATCGTGCCGACGCCGACCTCGGAGACGAGCTTCACCGACACCGACGCCGCGGGGTTGCCGCAGCGCAGGTCGTAGATGAGCTGCTTGAGGTCCTCGATGGAGTAGATGTCGTGGTGCGGCGGCGGCGAGATCAGGCCGACGCCCGGCGTGGTGTGCCGCACCGAGCCGATGTACTTGTCGACCTTGTGGCCGGGCAGCTGGCCGCCCTCGCCGGGCTTCGCGCCCTGCGCCATCTTGATCTGCAGCTGGTCGGCGTTGGCCAGGTAGTGCGCCGTCACGCCGAAGCGGCCGGACGCGACCTGCTTGATCGCCGAGCGGCGGCGGTCGCCGTTCGCGTCGGGGGTGAAGCGCCGCGGGTCCTCGCCGCCCTCGCCGGTGTTCGACTTGCCGCCGAGGCGGTTCATCGCGATGGCGAGCGTCTCGTGCGCCTCGGTCGAGATCGAGCCGAGCGACATCGCGCCGGTCACGAAGCGCTTGACGATCTCGCTCGCCGGCTCGACCTCCTCGAGCGGCACCGGCTCGACCGCGTCCGTGTCGAAGGCCATCAGGCCGCGCAGGGTGGCCTTGCGCGTGGCGTCGTTGTTCGACGCCGCCGAGAACTCGCGGAACTTCGCCCGCGCGTCGTCGTCGGGCCGCGTGCGGTCGCCCGTGCGGACGGCGTGCTGCAGCAGCGAGATCGTCGTCGGGTTCCACATGTGGTGCTCGCCGTCGCGGCGCCACGCGTAGAGGCCGCCGACCGGCAGGGACGGCTCGACGCGCGCCCCGACCTCGGTCGGGTCCTTGTCGGCGTCCACGATCCACGCGCGGGCGTGGCGGTCGAGGGCCTCCTGCGCGACGACCTCGACGTCGACGCCGCCGATGCGGGACGCCGTGCCGGTGAAGTAGCGGTCGACGAGGTCGGGGGCCAGGCCGACGGCCTCGAAGATCTGCGCGCCCGAGTACGACGCGACGGTCGAGATGCCCATCTTCGAGATCGTCTTGAGCAGGCCCTTGCCGATGGCCTTCACGACGTTCTTCTGAGCGGTCTCGGCGTCCGTCACGTCGGGCACGCGGCCCTGCGCGACGAGCTGGTCGACCGTGTCGAACATCAGGTACGGGTTGATCGCGGCCGCCCCGTAGCCCAGGAGCGTCGCGAAGTGGTGCACCTCGCGCGGCTCGGCCGACTCGAGCACGAGGCCGGCCTCCAGGCGGACGCCCTCGCGGACGAGGTGGTGGTGCACCGCGGCGACCGCGAGCAGCGACGGGATCGCCACTCGGCGGGCGTCGGCGGCCCGGTCGGAGAGGATCAGCACGTTGCGGCCGGCGCGGATCGCGTCGTACGCCTCGTCGCACGCGTTGGCCATGCGGCGCATGAGGCCGGCGGGGCCCTCCGCGACCGGCCACGTGATGTCGATCGTGTGGGACCGGAAGATCCCCTGGTCGACCTGGCGCAGCGTCTCGAGCTCGTCGTTGCGCAGGATCGGCTGCTGCAGGACGAGGTTGTGCGCGTGCTGCGGCGTCTCGTCGAGCAGGTTCTTCTGCCCGCCGATCGACGTGGAGAGCGACATCACGATGTCCTCGCGGATCGGGTCGATCGGCGGGTTCGTGACCTGCGCGAAGAGCTGCTTGAAGTAGCTGAACAGCGGCGGGCGCTTGTCCGACAGGACCGCGAGCGCGGCGTCGTTGCCCATCGAGCCGATCGGCTCCGCGGCGCCCGAGGCCATCGGCGCGAGCAGGACCTTCTGGTCCTCCTGCGTGTACCCGAAGGCCTGCTGGAGCTGGCGCAGGTGCTCGCCGGTCTCGTGGACCGCCGTGCGCTTCTCCAGGTCGGAGAAGTGGACGATCTGGTCGCGGTACCAGGCCTCGTACGGGCGCTGGGTGGCGACCTGGCGCTTGACCTCGTCGTCCTCGACGATCCGGCCCTGCTCCAGGTCGACCAGGAACAGCTTGCCCGGCGCCAGGCGGCCGAGCCGCTCGACGTTCGCCGGGTCGATGTCGAGCATGCCCGTCTCGGAGCCCAGGACGATCCAGCCGTCCTTCGTCTCGACCCAGCGGCCGGGACGCAGGCCGTTGCGGTCGAGCGTCGCGCCGACGGTGCGGCCGTCCGTGAAGAGCACGGCGGCGGGGCCGTCCCACGGCTCCATGAGGATGGAGTGGTAGGCGTAGAAGCCGGCGAGCTCGGGCGACAGGTCGTCCCGGCCCTCGAAGGCCTCCGGGATCATCATCATCGCCGCGTGCGGGAGCGACCGGCCCGCGAGCATGAGCAGCTCGAGGACGTTGTCGAACGTCGCCGAGTCCGAGCCGCCGGGGCGGACGACCGGCTTGATCTTGCCGATGTCGGCGCCGAACAGCTCGGAGGCGAGCTGCGACTCGCGCGCCCGCATCCAGTTGATGTTGCCCCGGAGCGTGTTGATCTCGCCGTTGTGGGCGATGACGCGGTTGGGGTGCGCGCGGTCCCAGCTCGGGAACGTGTTCGTCGAGAAGCGCGAGTGCACCAGCGCGATCGCCGACGTGTAGCGCTCGTCCTGCAGGTCCGGGAAGAACGCCGGCACCTGCGCCGAGAGCAGCATGCCCTTGTAGACGATGGTGCGCGACGAGAACGTCGACGCGTAGAACTCCGGCGTCGCCAGCTCGCAGGTGCGGCGGATGACGTAGAGCTTGCGCTCGAACGCGTCCTGGTCGTGGTCGAAGCCCGGACCCGCCTCGATGAAGATCTGCCGGAAGTACGGGCGGACCTCGTTCGCCGTGACGCCGATCTCGCCCTCGCGGACGGGCACGTCGCGCCAGCCGAGGACGCGCTGCCCCTCGACGCGCACGTTGCGCTCGATCATGTCCTCGACCTTCTGCCGCTGCGCCTCGTCCTGCGGGAGGAAGCACATGCCGACCGCGTAGCGACCGGGCTCCGGCAGCTCGAAGTCGACGACCGCGCGGAAGAACGCGTGCGGGATCTGGGTCAGGATGCCGGCGCCGTCGCCCGTACGGGCGTCCGCTCCGGCGGCCCCACGATGGTCCAGGTTCTCAAGGGCCGTGAGGGCGCGGACGATCGTCTCGTGCGTCGGCTCGTTGTCGAGCCGGGCGACCATGGCTACGCCGCACGCGTCGTGCTCGTTCCGTGGGTCGTAGAGGCCGGCGGCCTCGGGCAGGCGGGAAAATCGAGTCATAGGCTAGGGCGCGCCGCGAAGGGTTCGCGAGGCGCTCCCGGGCACGCCACAGTGCACCCCGGGGGACCGGGAATTCTACACCGGTGCACCCCGGATCCCTACGACTCGCCGCATGCAGCCCGTGCGAACGGGGAAAACGCACGGGCTCGGGACGGTTGGCGCCGCCGCCCCGGGGTACATGATCCGGGCATGGCCGCGCCGGAGGAACGACGCCCACCCCGACTCCGCCCGCTGCGGGACGAGGCGCTGCCGCCCGGGTCCTGGCGGGGCATCGCGATCCGCGCCTTCCGGCAGTTCCAGGCCCAGGGCATGCAGGACTGGGCCGGCACCCTGGCCTACAACTCGATCCGGGCGCTGGTCCCGGTCCTGCTCGTCGCCGCCGCGCTGCTGACGCTCCTCGGGGCCAGCTCCCTGCCGTCGACGATCGCGGACCAGTTCGCCGACGTCGTCAGCGACCGGACGTCCAGCTCGACCGCCAGCCAGAGCGCCGACGCGGTCCGCGGGCTCGTCCAGACCGCCCTCGACCAGGCGAAGGGCGGCGCCAGCATCACGCTCGTGATCTCGGTGGTCCTGGCGATCAACGGGGCGTCCGGCGCGTTCTCCGCGGCCGGGCGGGCGCTCAACGTCGTCCACCACGTGCCGGAGACGCGCAGCTTCGTCCGCCACAAGCTCGCCGACGTCCTGACCGCCCTGCTCGTCATCGGCCTGATGGCCGTCGCGGCGCTCCTCTTCGTGCTGGGCGGCGGCGTCGCCGACGACGTCTTCGGCTGGCTCGGGCTGGGCGACGCCCCGATCGTCTGGCAGATCCTGCGCATCCCGATCGGGCTGCTGGCGCTGCTCCTGGGCATCGGGATCATCTACGCCCGGGCGCCCGACCTGCACGAGAACAGCCTGCGGCTGCTGGCCCCGGGCGCGCTCACGGCCCTCATCGCGTGGCTGCTGGCCACGGTCGTCTTCGCGCTCTACGTCCGGATCGCCGGGTTCGGCAGCGCGTACGGCGCGCTGGGCGGCGCGATCGTCCTGCTCTTCTGGCTGTGGCTCTCCGCCGCCGCGTTCCTGTTCGGCGCGGAGGTCGAGGCCGAGGTGGCGCGCACCCGGCTGGTGCGGGGCGAGGGCCCGCCGGCGGCGATGGGCGCCGGGGTTCCGCCCGTGCTGGACGACGACGAGGACGGCGCGACGGACCCCGCCGAGGCGTCCGACGCCGCGCCCCGCGCGCCGCGCCGCGCCGCGCCGGACGAGCCGCGCGCCGCGGGCGACCGCGGGGCCTAGTCCCGCGGCACGACGGCGGCGGCGCGGTCGATCTCGGCGCCGACCCGGGCCCGGAGCGCGTCCCGGTCCGCGGCGCCGAAGACCCGGCTCACCGGATCGTCCGGCGCCTCGGCGAAGACGAACGTCACCTCGACCGTCGGCGCGCCCGCCAGGAGCGCGGCGAGGGCGTAGACGTCCCGCTGCAGGGCGTAGTCGTGCTCGACGACGCCTCGCGGGCTCCGCCCCGCCAGGCGGTTCGTCTTCCAGTCCGCGATCGCGACGGCCCCGTCCGCGGCCTCGAGCCACAGGTCCACGACGCCCTGGACGAGCGGTCGCCCGGCGCCCGGGTCGAAGAGGAACGGCCGCTCGACGTGGCGGCGCGCGGGGTCGGTCGTGCGCGCGCGTCGGGCCAGCGGCGTGGCCTCGAGCCGCGCCGCGAGGGCGATCAGGGCCGCGGCGTCGTGGTCGTCGACCGCCCCCAGCTCGGGCGCCTCCTCGGCCAGGACGGCGCGCACGTCGGCCGCGGTGGCGGGCGGCAGCGGCGCGGCACCGGGGGCGCACAGGCGCGCCTCGAGCAGCCCGTGGACGACGACGCCGCGGGTGCGACCGTCGAGCGCCGCGGTCGAGAAGAGCGACGGGCGGGCGGGCGGCGGGACCGCGCCCTCCGGCTCCTCCTCCTCGGCCTCGACGGCGGCGGCCCGGGCCTCGCGCCCCGCGTCGGCGGCGTCCACCTCGAGCCCGAGCCGCGCCGCCAGCGCGCTGTAGCTCACCGGACTCGGGAGCGGCAGGGCCGGCGGCGCGGCCGGCCGGTGCGGCCCGCCCCCGGGCGCGCCGGCGTCGGCGGGCGGCCCGGGGTCGCGGGCGACGCGCGTCACGGTCGGCTCGCCCGCGGCCGGGGCGACGGCGACGGCGGGGTCGACGACGAGCAGCCGCAGCGCGGCGGTCCCGGGCACCGCGCCCGTCGGGTCGGTGATCTCGACGGTGCGCTCCTCGCCCACGCGCGGCCACGCCTCGGGCGGGGCCAGCGACGGCAGCGTCCAGCGCAGGGTCGGCGTGCGGGGCGCCGCGTCGTGGCCGTCGGGCTCGAGCCCGACGGCCTTCGCGTCGTCCAGGCGGTCCGTGGGCGTGCGGTCCACGCCGGATCCCTCGCAGGCGACGGGCCACGAGCCGCAGAGCACCAGCCGCTCCTTGGCCCGGGTGACCGCGACGTGCATCAGCCGGCGCTCCTCCTGGGCCTGCGCGCGGTCGGCCGTGCCGGCGAGGGCGTCGTAGTCCCAGAGACGCACCGTCTCGCCCGCCGCGGCCACGCGCAGGCCCACCCGGTCGCTGTGCGGGTCGGGATCGACGAGCAGCCCCGGCCGGTCGGCGTTGATCCGGGCGCCGAGGTCGCACAGGACGACCACGGGCCACTCCAGGCCCTTCGAGCGATGCACCGTCGTGATCCGCACGGCCTCGCCGTCCGTGAGCACCGGCGCGTCCGGGCCGTCGCGGTCCGTCGTCATGCGGCGCAGCACGCCGGCCAGGTCGTCGCCCGCGGCCTCCTGCTCCTCGACCCAGTCGACGACCGCCTCGACGGTCGCCCAGCGGCGCGCGCCGCCGGGGCGCGCCAGGACGGACGCCCGGTAGCCGTCGTCCGCCCGGACCTGCGCGAGCAGCGCCGCGGGGCCCAGCCGCCGCGCGAGGCCGCGGTGGCGGACGAGCAGGACGGTCTGCAGCTCCAGATCGTCCCGCGCGTCGTCCGTCATCGCGACCGTCGGCTCGTGGGCGAGCGCGGCCGATCCGGTGAGCGTGCGCAGCGTGTCCCACAGGGCGGGACGCGGCTCGCGCCGCTCGCGGGCGGCCTCCACGGCGGCGGCGTGCTCGGCCGCGAGCGGGACGAGCGCGTCCGCGTCGACGCCGCCGGTCGGCAGCCGCAGCGCCCCGAGCAGGGCGACGTCGTCGTAGGGGTTGGCGACCGCGCGCAGCCAGGCCTCGAGCTCGCGGGCCTCTAGGGTGCGCAGCAGCGGCGTCGCCACGACCGGGACCGCGTCGATCCCGCGCTCGAGCAGCGCGCGCTCCAGGGCCGGCACCGGGGCGGTGCGGCGCACGAGGATCGCGATCTCGTCGGCGCGGCGGCCGTCGTGGACGAGCTGCTCGACGAGCGCGGCGACGTACTCCGGCTCGCCCGCCGCGACGGGGTCGCCGTCGCCCCCGGCCGGGTCCTCGCCGCCCGCCGCGGCCGGGCGCTCGGCGCCGTCAGCGAGCACGTGCACCTCGACCGCCGGGGCGGCGCGGGCGTCGGCCGGCGGCCGGTCGTGGCCGCCGACGAGCGGCTGATACCCGTCGTGGGCCGGGGCGCCGAGGCGATTGGCGAGCACGAGCACGTCGGACGGGCAGCGGAACGTCTCGTCGAGCGCCAGCCGGCCTCCCACGCGCTTGGCGCTCGCGGCGGCGTCGTCGAAGCCCTGCACGGTCGCGTGACGAAAGCCGTAGATCGCCTGCAGGCGGTCCCCGACCTGGAACCGCGCGGCGGGGTCCGACAGCCGCTGCACGAGCTCGAGCTGCACCGGGTTGGTGTCCTGGTACTCGTCGACGAGCACCTGGCGGAAGCGGCGTCGCAGGCGGTCCGCGATGTCGGGTCGCCGCCGCAGCAGGCCCAGCAGGGCCAGGAGCAGGTCGTCGAAGTCGACGACGGAACGCGCGTGCTTCGCCCGCCGGTACTCGCGGGCCGTCGCGACGAGCAGCGCCTCGCGCAGCCGCAGCTCGCGCTCGCCGCGCGGCGCCAGCTCCCGCGCACGGGCCACGTCGCGGGCGGCCGCGAGCGCGTCGCGCAGCGCGCCCACCGCGGGGCCCTTCCCGACCTTCGGCTGCTTCGTCGGCAGCGCCCACGTCGCCAGGACGGCGAGCGGGGGGAGCACCGGATCGTCGTCGGTGCCGGTGTGGACGGCGACGTCGGCTACGGTGTCGTGGACCAGGTCGAGCGCGCGCTGGCCCGCGGCCGTGGCCTTGCCCGCCGCGAGCGTCTCCCGCGCCTCCTCCGCCGCGGGCGCCGCGGCGGCACGCAGCGCCCGGGCCGCGGCGCGGGCGGCGTCGTCGGGCCGCGGCGGCGCCGGCAGCGCGGGCCCGCGGACGGTGGCCGGATCGCGGCCCTGGGTGCGCCGCAGGGCGAGCAGCCCCAGGGTGTCGTCGCGAAGCGCCTCGAGCCCGGACGAGGCCGCCAGCTCCAGGGCGGCGTGGCCGTCGGCGGGCAGCGCGTCGTCGGCCGCCGGCGGCGGGGTGCCGCCGCGCGCGGCGAGCGGGTCGTCCAGCCACGCCGTCACCGCGCGCTCGAAGGCGGCGTGCCGCAGCTCGGTCGCGCGGCCCTCGTCGGCCACCTCGGCGTCGGGATCGATGCCGGCGGCCAGCGCGTAGCGCCGCAGGAGCCGCTGGGCGATGCCGTGGAAGGTGCCGATCCACGCGTCCTCCAGGCGCCACCGCTCCGGCAGGTCGATCCGTCCGCCGACGAGCGCCTGGAGCCGCGCCCGCACGCGCTCCCGCATCTCGGCCGCCGCCTTGTCGGTGAACGTGATGGCGAGGACGGACGAGGTCGACAGCTCGTCGTCCGCCTCGAGCAGCCGCAGGTAGCGCTCGACGAGCACGCTGGTCTTGCCCGCGCCCGCCCCGGCCGACACCAGCGTCTCTCCCTGCCGCGCGATCGCCGCGGCCTGCCGCGCGGAGAACACGGCCCCGCCGCCGTCGGGCTCGGGCAGGCCGCGGCGCAGCCGGCCGTCCTCGGTGTAGAGGAGCGACCGGTCGACGGGGGACGCGGAGAGCGCGGGGTGGTCGGGCAGGGTCACGGGAGGAGCCGCGCGATCGCGGGGTGGTCGCACTCGCCGAGGTCGCCGTGGACCGACGTCTCGGGACGAGGGGTGACGTCGCCGGCGCGCAGCCCCGCGACCGCGGCGGCGGCGCGGGCGTGCGCGTCCTCGACGATCGCCGCGACCTCCTCCGGCGTCTTCGGACCGCCGGCGCGGCCGTTCAGCACGCCCCGCAGCTCGACGCCCGCGGGCGGCCGCGCGCCGGGGTCGAAGCCGGACACGGGCGACGTCGGCTGGTACAGGGCGTAGGCGGGCGGCGCGCCGCCGTCCGCGGTCGCCGCGGCCAGGTACAGCGCCGCCTGCAGGGTCCCCGTCGCGGGCCAGCGCCCGCACGCGACGGCGCCGCCGGTCCCGAGCTTGTAGTCGACGACGCCCAGCCCCGTCCGCCCGTCCGGCAGGTCGACGCGGTCCAGCCGGTCGATGCGGCCGATCGCGAGCGCCCCGTCCCCCAGGTCGACCGGCGGCACGTCGCCCGGCGCGTCGACGACGACCTCGGTCGCCCGCAGGGTCGCGCGGTCGTAGCGCTGCGGCAGCGCGCGGAGCACGGCGGCGACGCCCACGTCGACGCGCCGCAGCAGCACGCGTGCCCGGTGCGTCGGCAGGCCGGCCACCGCCGCCGGACCGAGCTCGGCGAGCGCGCGCCGGCCGGCCGCCACCAGCTCCTCGGGGTCGTGGGCGCCGTACGGCTCGCCGTCGCGCACGGTGGCGGCGAGCGCCCGGTCCAGCACCGCGTGGACGAGCGTGCCGTGGATCTGCGGCACGGACGTCGGCTCGTCGTCGTCCGCCCGCGCCAGGTGCTCGACGACCCAGCAGACGGGGCAGCGCGCGAGCCGCTCGACCTCGCGCACGGCGAAGCGGTCGCGCTCGAGCAGGACGCGGCGGACGGTCTCGCGGCCGGCGTCGTCCAGCGCGGCGCCGAAGGGGGCCGGCGTCGCCACCGGGCGACGCGCGGCCGGCCGGACCCGCGAGGCGCCGCGGGCGACGACGCGCGGCCGGTCGGGGTGCAGCGTGGCGAGCACGTCGGCCAGGAACGGCGCCGGCGGCTCGGCCTCGCCGGAGGGCCCGGCGACGGCCCGCGAGAGCAGCAGCCGGCGCGTCGGCCGCGCCACGAGCTCGAGGAACAGCGTCCGCTCGGCGGCCAGGCGCTCGACCGGCACGGTCAGCCGCACCCCGCCGGCGCGCGCGAGCACGTCGCGGGCGTCGCGGTCGACGAGCGGGTCGACGGGGTCGGGGGCCGGGAACGCCTGCTCGCGCAGGTCCGCCAGGGCCAGCACCGCGACCTGGCGGCCGCGCAGCGCGCCGGGCGCCGCGATCTCGAGCCGGCCGGGGCCCGGGGGCTCGCCGACCGGCACCGGGAGCTCGGCGAGCTCGTCGGCCAGCTCCTCCGGGGTCGGCACCAGCGCCGGGTCGGCCTCGTCGAGCGCGTCGACGGCCCGCAGGTGCTCGCCGATGCGGCGGAGGGCGCGACGCTCGGGGTCGCGGGGCGCCGGCACCGTCGTGGTGACCAGCAGCTCCTCGAGCGCCGGCAACGCGCCGGTCAGCCGCTCGGCGAGCGCGGGCGTCGTGGGCGTCCCGTGGTCCAGGCGCACCGTGGCCAGGAGGTCCAGGCCCTCCAGCGTGGGGCTGTGCCGGGCAGCCCGCCGCCACGCGTCGCGGGCCTCGGTGATCCCCTCGCGGCGCAGCTCGATGGCGAAGCGGTCGACGACGTCGAGCCCCACGCGCGTGGCGCCGGCGCGCAGGACGAGGACGACGTCGTCGGGCGTCGCGGTGCCGACCGCCAGGCGCGCGAGGGCCGCGACAGCGGCGCCGACCGCCGTCCGGCGCGCCGGCAGCTCGCGCGGACGGGCGACCGGCACGCCGCGGGCGGTCAGCTCGCGCTCGAGGCGGGCGCCGGTCGGCCCGGCGGCCTCGCGCACGGCGACCGCGAGGTCGTGCCACTCCAGGTCGAGCTCGCCGGCGGCACGGAGCAGCTCGTCGACCAGCGCCTCGGCCTCGCTCCGGGGGCTGCCGCCCTCGACCAGCACGACGTCGTCGAGCGGCGGTCGGTCCTCGTCGCCGGCGGCGGGCGGCGCCGGCCCCTCCGGCGGCTCGAACAGCCCGCGCTCCAGGCGGCCACGGCCGCCGGCGGCGTCCGGCCGGGCCAGCCGCACCTCGTGCCGGTCGACCGCGACGACCGCCGCCCCGTCCAGGACGGCGTCGCCCGGCCGCAGCGGCAGCAGCCCGGTGGACCCCGCGCCGCCCGCCGACTCCGCCGCGACGGCCCGCAGCTCGTCGACGACCGGGCGCCGGGCCGCCGTCGCCACCCGGCCGTCCTCGTACGGCAGCGAGACCACGACGTCGGCGACGCGGGCCAGCACGCGGACGAGCGCGGTCTGGCCGAACGTCAGGTCGTCGAAGCCGTAGAAGGCCACGGGCCGGCCGCCCCACCGGGCCGGGTCGGCCGCCAGCGCGCGCCGCGTGGCGAGCGCCTGCGCGCCGGGCGTGGGGAGCGGGCCGTCCGCGGCGGCGGCGAGGCCGTCCAGCCGCGCGGCGACGGCCCCGAGCACCGTGCCGAGGTCCTCGACGAGCTGACGGTCCACGCCGTGCTCGGCCGCATCGAGCGCCTCGAGCGCGGCGGTCAGCTCGGCGGGGGTGAACCCCCGCTCGGCGAGCTCCTCGAGCAGCCCCGCCAGCCGCCGGCGCACGCCCGGGCGCCCGGCGGTGCCCGCGAGCGGCCGCCCGGCCGCGACGCCGCGCAACGCGACGGCGAGCATGCGGTCGCGGGCGAGCGGCCCGAGGGTGCGCGCGGGGACGCCGGCCGCCCGGCGCGCGGCGTCGAGCAGGCGGCCGAACGTCCCGACCTGCACGCCGAGGGCCGCGCCCCCGCACACCGCGAGGAGCTCGCGGCGGTAGCGGTCCGCGTCGGGGCCCGTCGGGACGACGAGGATCGGGGCGCGCCCGCCGGCGCCGGCCCGGGACCACTCCCGCACGAGGCCCAGCACGACGCCCGCCTTGGCGGCGTTCGTCGGGCCCGTGACCAGCTGGAGCGTCACCCCTGGACCGTCGCAGGAGCGCCGGACGGCGTGCACGCCCGCTTGCGGCCGGGGGACGGCCCGTCCTCCCCCGGCGGGCGGATCAGGCGGCCCGGTCGGAGTCGCCCGCCGCCGCGGGCGCCTCGCCGGCGACGGCCACGGCGGCCTCGCCGGTCGCGGCCGCGGTCGCCGCCTCGGCGGCCTCGACCTCCTCGGCCGACGGCGCCCGCGCGCCCTCCTGCGCCCACGGCTCGTCGAACTCGACGCGCCACTTGCCGTCCTCGGTCTGGTGCAGCGCCAGGCGGGCGCGGAAGCTGCGGCCCGCGCGGCTCTTGAAGCCCGTGACCTGCTTCGCCGTGCGGCCGGTCTTGATCAGCTCCTTGGCGACCGCGGGGGCGAGCGTCTTGCCCGCCTTCGCCTTCCAGATCACGAAGCCGCAGCCCGGGTCGTCCTTCGACCAGCACGAGAAGCCCTTGCGGTTCTCGCTGATCTCGCGGCCGCAGACCGGGCACGGGCCCAGGGTCGCCCGCTGGATGCGGACGTCCTTGAGCTTCGCGTCCAGCTCCTCGACGGTCTCCTTCGCGAAGCGCGCGATCGCGTCCATGAAGGCGCGGCGCGTCTCCTCGCCGGACTCGATCTTCGCCAGGCGGTGCTCCCAGTCGCCCGTCAGCGACGGCGAGGTGAGCTGGTGCCCGTCGAGCAGGCGGATGACGTTGAGGCCCTTCTCGGTGACGATCAGGGCGCGGCCGTCGCGCTCGACGTAGCCGACGTCGATGAGGCGCTCGATGATCGCCGCGCGGGTGGCCGGCGTGCCGATGCCGGCGTCCTTCATGGCCTCGCGCGCCTCGTCGTCCTCGACGAGCTGGCCGGCGGTCTCCATCGCCCCGAGCAGCGACGCGTCGCTGTAGCGGCGCGGCGGCTTCGTGACCTTCTCCTCGGACGTCGCCCTCCGGACGTCCGCGGCCTCGCCCTGCTCGAGCTTCGGCAGCGTCTGCGTCGCGCCCTCGTCGTCGTCGGACGCCGAGCCTTCCTCGAGCTCGCCGTAGACGCCGCGCCAGCCGGGCACGAGCAGCACGCGACCCCGGGTGCGGAAGACGTGCGGACCCTTGGCGATCTCGGGCGCGCCCGGGGTCTCGACGGTCGTCTCGATGCGGGTGTTCTCGAACTCCGCCTCGGGGTGGAAGACCGCGAGGAACCGGCGCACGACCATGTCGTAGATCCGCCGGTCGTCGTCGCTCATCTTGTCGAGGACGTGCTTCGCGTTCGTCGGGATGATCGCGTGGTGGTCGGCGACCTTCTCGTCGTTGACGACCCGGCCGAGCGGCAGCTTCTCGAGCCCCTGCACGTAACGGGCGGCCTCGCGGTACTCCGGCCGCGACCCGACCTGCCCGGCCGTCGGCCGGATCTCGGGGATCATGTCCGTCGTCAGGTAGCGCGAGCTCGTACGCGGGTACGTCAGCGCCTTGTGCTCCTCGTAGCAGCGCTGCGCCGCCGCGAGCGTGCGGCGGGCGGTGAAGCCGAAGCGCGAGCCCGCCTCGCGCTGCAGCGACGTGAGGTCGTAGAGCATCGGCGCGCGCTCCTTGCGCCGCGCCTTCTCGAGCTTCGTGATGGTGCCGGTGGGGCGGGGGGAGGCGTTCAGCGCCGCGGCGATCGCCTCGGCCTCCTCGGCCGTCTTCAGCCGGGGCTCCGTGCCCTGGTACAGGCGCCCGGTGTACGCGCGCGACTTCCCGTCGGCGGGCGCGGCCTCGAAGCGCGCGTCGACGAGCCAGTACGGCTCGGGGACGAAGGCGGCGATCTCCTCCTCGCGACGGGCGAGGATCGCCAGCGTCGGCGTCTGCACGCGACCGAGCGAGACGGCGCCGTCGAAGCTGGAGCGCAGGCGGATCGTCGCGGCGCGCGTGGCGTTCATGCCGACGAGCCAATCCGCCTCGGACCGCGACTGCGCGGCCTCGCCGAGCAGCTCGACCTCGTCGGGCGACCGCAGCTCGCCGAGCGCGCGGCGCATCGCGGTCTCGGTCATGGACGAGAGCCACAGACGGCGGACGGGCTGCCGGCCGCCCGCCGCGTCGAAGATCCAGCGGAAGATCAGCTCGCCCTCGCGGCCGGCGTCGCAGGCGTTGATGACCTCGGTGACGTCGTCGCGGCGCAGGAGGTTCTTGATGACCGCCATCTGCTTCTTCGACTGGTCGTCGCGCTCCACGAGCTTGAACTCGCTCGGGACGATGGGCAGGTCCTCCATCTTCCAGCGCTTGAACTTCTTGTCGTACGCGTCCGGCTCGGCGAGCTGCACGAGGTGGCCGACCGCCCACGTGATGACGTGCTCGTCGCCCTCCATCCAGCGCGCGTTCCGCTCGCCCGTGGGCTTGCCCACCTGGAACGAGCCCGGGAGGACCTTGGCGAGATCCCGCCCGACGGACGGCTTCTCGGCGATGACCAGCGTCTTGCCCACGGGCCGGAGCGTAGCGGGACGCCGCCCCCGGGCCGACCGCGGCCCGTGCCGAGACGGTGCGCGACCCGTGCCGAACCCGTGCCGTCAGTGGCTGCAGGGCCCGGGGTCCACGCGCACGGAGGGGTCCGCCTGCGCGAGCGCGTCGCGGAGCACGTCGTTCGGCACCGCGTAGCCGCGGCGCTGGTCGGCCCGGGTCGACGAGGCGAAGACCGTCCCGACCACCCGCCCCCGCCGGTCGACGAGCGGACCGCCGCTGTTGCCCTGCTGGACGAGGCCGCGGAACGGGAGCACGCGCCGGCGGATCGGCCCGTGGCCGTAGGCGTCCTGGCCCGTCACCGTCTGGGCGTCGCCGATCCGCGCAGCGCGAGCCTTGAACGGCCCCGCGAGCGGGTAGCCGAGGATCGCCGCGGACGAGCCCACCTCGGGCGCGTCCACGTAGGTGAGCGGCTGCAGGGACAGGTCGGGCGCGGCGAGGATCGCCAGGTCCTGGTCGCGGTCCACGTACACCGGCTCGGCCGTGACCCGTTGGCCGCCCACCGCCGCGGTCACCGTCGTGTCCTCCTCCCCCGCCACCACGTGCTGGTTCGTCACCACGAGCCCGTCCTCCGCGACCCAGCCCGTGCCGACGACGCCGACGCCGCACGCCGAGCCCTCGACCCGCACGACGCCGCGCCGCCCCGTCCGCACGCCGGGCATCGCCAGGATCCGCGGGTCCGGCGGGTCGACGGCCGCGCTCGGCCCCGCGAAGCCCGGCAGCGGGTCGAACCGCGCCAGCAGCGCGAGCGCGTCGTCGGCCGGCGGGAGCGTGCGGCGCAGCTGGCGGAGCACGGACGACTCCCGCACCTGGGCGCGCCACGACCCGGGCACGCCCGGCGTCTGCAGGACCATGGCCGAGACGAACCAGGCGGCGAGGACCACGAGCGCGGCGGTGAAGAGCGCGCCCAGCGCGCCGTCGAGCGCGCGGCCCACGCCCAGCCCGGGGCCGCGCAGCAGGCGGCGGACGCGGTCGCCGAGCCGTTGCAGCGCGGTGCCGAGCAGGACGCCGAGCAGCACCGCGCCGAACACGGCGGCGACCGGCGCGTTGACGTTGCGCTCGCCCTCCGACAGCACGAGGGGACCGAGCCGCGCGCCGACGAGCGCGCCGCCCATGAAGCCCACGAAGCCGAACGCGGACGCGAGGAACCCCTGGGTGGTGCCGCCCGCGGCCGCGAGCACCAGCACCGCCACGAGGACCCAGTCGAGCGTCGTCATCCGTCCCGGCAGGCTACCCGGCCGCCCGGGGGTGCCGCCGCGCACGCGCGGGTACACTGGCGGGAGATGCCGGCCCCGGGACGTCGACGCCCTCCGCAGCGCCGGACGGGCGCGCTCCGTCCGGCCGCGCCGGGCCGCGGCGGCGGCCGCGGTCGTCGCCGGGGGCCGCTGGGCCGCGGCCCGCTCGTGCCCGCCGCGCTCGTGCTGGCGCTCGTCCTCGGGATCGGCGGCTACCTCGTGCTCGACGCGCGGGCCAGCCGCCGCGCGGAGAGCGACCTCGTCGACCGCTACGTCCGGGCCTGGGAGCAGCGGGACTTCGCCGGGATGTACGCCGCGATCGACGCCGCCGCCCGGTCCCGCACCGACGCCGCGCGCTTCGCGGCGATCAACCGGCAGACGCTCGACACGGCGACGGTCATCGCGGTCGACGCCGGCCGGCCCCGCCGCACCGACGACGGCTTCAGCGTGCCCGTGGTGGCGCGCACGCGCCTGTTCGGCCGCCTGCGCGGCACCGTCGACGTGCCGCTCGACGGCGACGGCGGCGACGCCCGGGTGCGCTGGTCGCGACGGATGGCGCTGCCCGGCCTGCGCGAGGGCGAGACGGTCACCCGCACGACCGAGATGCCCGCCCGCGCCGACATCCTGGCCCGCGACGGCACGCCGCTGGCGGAGGGGGCCGACCGCACGTCGAGCGTCCCCAACCTCGCGAGCCAGGTCGTCGGGTCCCTCGGCACCGCCACCGAGGAGGACCGCGCCGCCCTGCGCCGCCTGGGCGTGCCCGCGGACGCCAAGGTGGGCGTCTCGGGCCTGGAGCGCATCCTCAACCCGCAGCTGGTCGGGCGGCCCGGCGGGACGCTGCGCGCCGGGGACCGCGTCCTCGCGCGCGTGCGGCCGCGGAAGGCGCCAGCCGTGCGCAGCTCGATCGACCTGGCTGTCGTGAAGGCGGCCGTCGAGGCGCAGAGCGACGCCCCGGACGCCACCGGCACGCTCGTCGTCAACGCCCGCACCGGCGAGGTCCTCGGCTTCCAGGGCAGCGCGTGGAGCGCGCTCCAGCCGCCCGGCTCGACGATGAAGATCGTGACGGCGGCCGCGGCGCTGCAGGACGGGGTGGCGAAGACCACCACGCAGTACCCGCGCGAGACGGAGGCCAAGGGCTTCGGCATCGAGAACTCCAACGGCGAGGTCTGCGGAGGCTCGCTCGTCGAGTCCTTCGCCCACTCCTGCAACTCGGTCTTCGTCCCCCTGGGCGCGAAGCTCGGCGCGAAGCGGCTCGTCGAGATGGCCGAGGCGTTCGGCTTCAACCGCCGGCCCGACGGGGTGCCCGGCGCCCAGATCAGCACGATCCCCGAGGCGGCCGAGATGAACGGCATCGGCGAGGCCGCCGCGTCCGCGATCGGGCAGGGCCGGGTCCAGGCGACGGCCCTCCAGGTGGCGCTCATGACCGCGACGGTCGCCAACGGCGGCCGCCAGCCCGCGCTCTCCTTCGTCCGCACGAACGCGCGCGCGAAGAGCCGGAAGGTCCTCGACCGGTCCGTCGCGAGCGACATGCGCCAGCTCATGACGGCGGTCGTGCGCGACGGCACGGGCGAGGACGCGCGCGTGCCGCTCTCCGGCGTGACGACCGCGGGCAAGACCGGGACCGCGGAGCTCGCCAGCACCCAGGGCGACGCCTGCGACGCCCAGGAGGAGCAGCAGGCCGAGGCGCAGCAGCCCGACGCCGTGACGGAGGCGCCCGAGCCGCCGTCGGCCTGCGGCAACGCCGACGGCAAGTCGACGACGGCCTGGATGGCCGCCTACGCCGTCAAGGGCGGCGGCGATCCGATCGCGGTCGGCGTGCTCCGTGCGCGGAACTTCCAGGGCGGCGCGACGGCCGCCCCCGTGGCCCGCAAGGTCCTGACCGCCGCGCTCGACGACTGAGCGCGGGCCGCGCACGGGCGGCCCCGCCGACCGCGCCCTCCGGTCCGGCAGCCGGCCCGATCGCCCCGGCACGCGCGGAGCGGCGACGCACGGCGGGGCCGGCCGTCGTCCGCGCCCACGGCCGCCGCGGCCGGGGGCCGCGCCGCGCGCGCGGCCCCACGGACGCGCCGGTCCCCGCCCCCGGCCGTGGCCCGGGTCCGAGCGGCGGCCGCGCCAGGCCCGCTCGACCCGGCACCGCTCCCGGAACGACGAACGGGGCGCCGGTGGCGCCCCGCTCGGGGAAGCTGCGTCGCGACGGCCGCGGGCGCGGCCGTGGCTCAGACGTCCAGGTCGATGGAGGCCTTGCCGCCGGTCGGGCCCGTGATCTCGAGCTCGAGGGGGCGGTTCTCCAGCGAGGACTGCGGGATCTTGAACAGCAGCAGCTCGGCGGCCGTGGTGCTCGAGCCGGCCGGGCTGTTCGGCAGGGGCTGGACGCCGCTGCCGGTGCCGACCGCGCCGGGAATGATCGCCTGGCGGTACAGGAACGGGTTCGGCGGGTTCGTCGGGTCCGGGCCGGAGACGGGCCGGAAGACGTGCTCCTCCGCGTTCGGCGCGCCCTCGACGAACAGCGAGTCGTGGATCTCGAAGCCCGACAGCGCGGCCGAGCGGAGCGGCTGCTTGTTGTCGTTGTAGGCCGAGATGAAGACGCCGAAGTAGACCTGGTCGTCCAGCGGGTTCTGCGGGTTCTTCTTCAGCGCGAGCGCCTGGGCCGGCAGGCCGCGGAGGTACTCGGAGTCCTCCGGGTCGACCTTCGCCTGGTCGCCGCGGGCGGCGGGGTTCTGGAAGTCGCCCGGGTTGAGCTGGCGCGAGACCTGGACCTGGTACTTCACGTATGGGCCGTTCTTCGGGCCGACGCTCACGAAGACCGCCTCGGTCTCCGCGTGGGTGGGAACGTCTTCCTTCGAGCCGCAGGCCGTGAGTCCGGTGGTCGCCAACGCGACGGCCAGGAGAGGGATGAGCCGCTGACGCATGGCCGCGCAGTCTAGTCGAGCCGACCGGCGACCGCGTGCGCGCCCGCGGCCGGGGCCTCGTCGGCGAGCCGCGGATCCAGGCGGAAGTTGGAGGCGGGCTTGCGGGCCCCGCCGGCGATGCTGACCCGACCGGCGCCCTCGGCGCCGTCCTCGAGGATCGCCCGGAGGGTGCGCAGGCCCTTGCGGAGCGAGCGACGCACGGCGCCGTGCATGCCGCCGACGGTCTCCATGATGCTGTCGGAGAGCAGGCCCGGGTCGGACTCCATGCTCCACGCGACCGTCACGGCGTGCGGGTCGTCCTGCACCACCGTGATCTCGCCGAGGAACATCGTGCGGGCGTACTTGCCGCCGCGGCCGACGAACGCGATCCGGAACGGCGCGTCGACCTCGGTGAAGGTGTAGTCGTAGTACGAGAAGCGGTTGAAGGGCAGCTTCAGGTGGAAGCGCGCCCCGGCCCCCTGCCCGATGGAGTCCTCGCGGGTCAGGCGCCAGTCCTCGAACCGGCCGGCGAGGAACTCGCGGTGGTTGGCGACGTCGGCGAGATAGGCGAACACCTCCTCGCGCGGCCGCTCGATGGTGATCGACTCCCGCACCGGATCCACCCGGCCAGTGTAGCCCGCCCCGCACGCCCCGGCGCGGCCGTGCCGGGCGCGTGCGTCCGGGCCCCTCCCCCGCGCCGTGCGGGCGGACGGACGGTCGAGGCCGCGCGTCAGGCGTCGGCGCGCTTCGGCGTCAAGCGCTGGGCCCGGATCTCCTCGCCGTGGCGCACGGGCAGGATCTCGACGGGCATCTCGCGCCGCGCGGGCCGGCAGAGGGCGCACATCGTCCGGCCCTTCGCGTAGCGGTAGACGACCTCGCCGACCAGCGGCGTGCGCTTGCAGCGGTCGCAGCGCAGCCGCTCGGCGTGCAGCTCGGACACCGTGCGGCGGAGCAGGTGGCGCTCGAGATCGGCTTCGGAGAGGGTCTGGCGGCGCATCACAGGGCCCCGCTTCGCCGCCCGCCCGGCGGCTCCTTCCCGCCGCGCCGCTCCGGGCGTCCCGACGCTCAGGCGGCGACGGTCACGCGCACGCCCTCGCCGGCGAACGGTGCGTGCAGGACGGTGGCCCACGCGGCGCAGCGGTCCTGCGCGGCGGCGAGGACCGCGTGCGCGTCGGCCGACCGAGTCCACAGCATCACCGTGGGGCCCGCGCCCGACACCGTCGCGCCGATGGCGCCCAGCTCGGCCGCGTCGTCCACGAGCTCGGCCGAGCGGGGGAACAGCGCCGCCCGGTGCGGCTGGTGCAGCAGGTCGCGCAGGCTGTGGCCCACGATGTCCAGGTCGCCGCGCTCGAGCCCGACGGCGAGCGCCGACGCCCAGGCGACGTTGGCCGTCGCGTCCTCCAGCGGCACGTGGTGCGGCAGGACGGCGCGGGCGGCGGCGGTGCGGACGGCGTCGTGGGGCACGACGAAGACGGCCTCGAGCCCCGGCGGGGGCGGGATGCGCACGGTCCAGGACCCGTCGGTCAGCACGAAGCCGCCGTAGAGCGCCGCGGTGACGTTGTCGGGATGCCCCTCCAGGTCGACCGCCAGCGGCAGCAGGGCGTCCGGCTCGGTCGATCCGCCGTCGAGCGCGGCGGCGGCGGCCAGGCCCGCCACGATCGCCGTGGCGCTCGAGCCCAGGCCGCCCGCGAGCGGGATCTCGGTGCGCACCCGGAAGGTCAGGCCCTCCGCGGGCCGCAGCCGCTCGAAGGCCTGCACGATCGCGTTGTCGCGGTCGGCCGGCAACGGCAGGTCGTGCTCGACGGCGAAGGTGCCGGTCTCCTCCACCTCGACGTGCAGCCACAGCCCGAGGGCCGCGGCCATGCAGTCGAACCCCGGCCCGAGGTTGGCGCTCGACGCGGGGACGGAGACGGAGACGGTGCGGCCCATTCCCCGCCGACCTTACCCAACGCCCGGGAGCCGCAGTCCTCCCCCGGTCAGCCGAGGAGGACCCGCTCGAGCGTCTCGAGCGTCGGGTCGCACGGGATCACCGGCGGCGACTCGTCGAGCGCCGTCTGGGGGTCCTTCAGGCCGTGACCGGTGAGCACGCAGGCGATGCGCTCCGCGTCCCCGGCGCCGTGCTTCAGCAGCCCGGCGACCGACGTCGCGGACGCCGGCTCGCAGAACACGCCCTCCTCGCGGGCGAGGAAGCGGTAGGCGTCGAGGATCTCCTCGTCGGTGACGTCGGCGACCTTGCCGCCCGACCCCGTCATCGCGGCCATCGCCTCCTCCCACCGCGCCGGGTTGCCGATGCGGATCGCGGACGCGACGGTCTCCGGCGCCGCCACGGCCTCGCCGCGCACGAGCGGGTTGGCGCCCCGGGCCTGGAAGCCGTGCATCGCCGGGAGCGCGACGGACGGGTCCTCCTCGTGCAGCTCGCGGAAGCCCTTCCAGTAGGCCGTGATGTTGCCGGCGTTGCCGACGGGGATGCAGAGCGCGTCGAGGCGCCCGTCCAGGTCCTCCATCAGCTCGAAGGCGGCGGTCTTCTGGCCCTCGATCCGGAAGTCGTTGACCGAGTTGACGAGCGCGATCGGGTGCGTCTGGGTGATCTCGCGGACGAGGCGCAGCGCCTCGTCGAAGTTGCCGCGCAGCGCGACGACCTGGGCGCCGTGCATGAGCGCCTGGGCGAGCTTGCCCGCGGCGATCTTGCCGTCCGGCACGAGCACGACGCCGCGGATGCCGGCGCGCGCGGAGTAGGCGGCCAGGGCGGCGGCCGTGTTGCCCGTCGAGGCGCAGATGACGGCCTCGGCGCCGTCGCGCACGGCGGCGGAGACGGCGCACGTCATGCCGCGGTCCTTGAACGAGCCCGTGGGGTTCAGGCCCTCGTACTTCAGATGCACCTCGGCGCCGACGCGCTCGGACAGGCGCGGGGCGAGGACGAGCGGGGTCGAGCCCTCGTTGAGCGAGACGACGGGGTCGCCGGGCGCGAACGGCAGGCGGTCCATGTACCGCTCGATCAGGCCCATCCGGCGGACCGAGTCGGGGCCCGTCAGGCGGTGCCCGGCGCCCCGGCCGCTCGGCGGGGTCAGGGCGTCCTGGCCGGCGCTCATGCCCCGAGCTCCTCGACGACGCGGATGGCGCGCGGCGGCGCGGTGACGAAGTCCTTCGACGCGATCATCTGCACGGCGCCGTAGAAGCGCGACTCCAGGACGGGGTGGACGACGAGCACCAGGCGGGCGCCGGTGCCGGTCCCCTTCTGGACGACGCTCTTGACGGAGACGCCCTGCAGGCCGAGGACCTGGGCGATCTGCGCGAGCACGCCGGGCCGGTCGGCGACCTCGACGTGCAGGTAGAAGCTCGACGCGACGTCGCGGACGAAGCCCAGGCGGTGCCGGGTGTCGGGCGTCTGGGCCGGCGGGATCATCGCCGAGATGACGTCGCCGACGACCGCGGTCGCGGTCTGCGAGCCGCCGGCGCCCGGGCCCGACAGCGTGATCTCGGTGATCGCCGGCGACTCGATCGTCACGGCGTTGAAGGCGCCGTCGACGGCCGCGAGCGGGTGGCCGGCGTAGAGGAACGCGGGGTGCACCCGGACGGCGAGCTCGTCGCCGATGCGCTCGGCGGTGCCGATCAGGCGCAGCGACAGGCCCAGGTCGCGGGCGTACTCGATGTCCTCGGTCGTCAGGTGCGCGATGCCCTCGTACGGGACGTCGGACAGGTGCACCGGCGTGTCGAACGCCAGGCGCGCCAGGATCGCCATCTTCGCCGCGGCGTCCTTGCCGGTGACGTCGTCCGTCGGGTCGGCCTCGGCGTAGCCCAGGCGCTGCGCCTCGGCGAGCGCCTCCTCGTACGAGGCGCCCGTGGCGGCCATCTGCGTGAGGATGAAGTTGGTCGTGCCGTTGACGATCCCGTGCAGGCGCTCGACGTGCTGACCGGTCAGCGACTCCTGCAGCACGCGGATCACCGGCACGACGCCGGCGACGGCGGCCTCGAAGCGCAGCTGGACGCGGTTCTCGCGGGCCAGGCCCCACAGCTCCTCGCCGTGCTCGGCCAGCAGCTGCTTGTTCGCCGTGACGACGTGCTTGCCGGCGCGCAGCGCACGGACGACGTAGTCGCGCGCGGGCTCGATCCCGCCCATGACCTCGACGATCAGGTCGCTGCCGGCGAGGATCGCGTCGAAGTCGCCGCGGCTGCGCGTGAGCACGCCGGCGATCTCGGGGCGCAGCCCCGTCACGTGGGCGATCGCGTCGGCGCGCTCGGGCAGCAGCTCCGCGACGGACGAGCCGACGGTGCCGTGGCCGAGCAGGCCGACGCGGAACGGGGCGGGAGCGTCCGGCGTCATCGGCGCGGATCATCGCACGGGCCGCGCCTGCGGGTGGGCGTCGTGGCCGGTCGTCCACCCGGCCACGACGGGCGCCGGCGTGGCACGCTGCAGGTCATGCGCGCCATCCTCTCCGACCTCGACGGCACCCTCGTGGACTCCACCCCGGCGGTCATGCGCGTCTGGGGCGGCTGGATGCGCGAGCGCGGGATCACCCCGCCGCCCGGCGGCCACCCCCACGGCATCCCGTCGCGGCAGGTCGTCGCCATGCTCGCGCCGCACCTGGACGCCGCCGCCGAGGCCCGCGAGCTGGAGCGGCGCGAGGTCGAGGACCTGGACGGCGTCGTGGCGCTGCCCGGCGCGCGGGAGCTGCTCGCCGCAGCGGCCGGCGCGGCCGACGCGCCCGCCGGGCTGCCGCCCGTGGTCGTCGTCACGTCGTGCACCGCTCCCCTGGCGCGGGCGCGCCTGTTCGCCGCGCGCCTGCCGCTGCCCGCGCGGATCGTCACCGCCGAGCGCACCGAGCGCGTCAAGCCCGACCCGGACCCGTACCTGCTCGCCGCGCGCGAGCTCGGCGTGCCGCCCGAGGAGTGCGTCGTGCTCGAGGACGCCCCCGCCGGCGTGGCCGCGGGGCGCGCGGCCGGCATGCACGTCGTCGCGGTCCGCACGTCGCACCCGGACGCCGAGCTGGCCGACGCCGACGAGATCGTCGACGACGTCGCCGCGTTCCTCGCCGGCCTGCCGTCGGGCGGCGAGGACCGCAGCTAGGACGAGCGCGAGGACCGGCGCGAGGATCGGCGGCTCAGTCCACGTCGCGGGCCCACAGCTCGTCGACGCGCTCGCGGCGGACGACGACGCGCGAGCGGCCGCCGCCGACGAAGACCACGGGCGGGCGGGGCACGCCGTTGTACGTGTTGCTCATCGCGTACCCGTACGCCCCGGTCACCGGCGTGACGAGGACGTCGCCCGCCCGCGGCGCGTCGAGCAGGGCGTCGGCGACCACGACGTCGCTCGACTCGCAGTGCTTGCCCGTCACGCGCGCGTGGGCGCCGGGGACGAGCGTCCCGTCCGCCGCGGTGCGGGGCGCGAAGCGGTCGGCGATCTGCGCCTCGTACCGGGCGCCGTAGAGCATCGGGCGCAGGTTGTCGGCCATCCCGCCGTCCACCCCGACCCAGGTGACGACGTTCCGCTTGACGGTCTGGACCGTGTAGAGGGTGACGCCGGCGCGGCCGACCAGCGAGCGTCCGGGCTCGTCGCCGATCCGCACCCGGTCGCCGAGCAGGTCGCGCACCGCCGCCACCTTCTCCCGCACGTACGCGTCGACGGACGGCAGCTGCGCGACCTGGTCGGCGGTGTAGGCGACCCCCAGGCCGCCGCCGAGGTTGAGCTCGCCCAGCCCGTCCATGAGCGGGGCGACGGCCCGCACGGCCCGGCGGAAGACGTCGAGCTCGAGCAGCTGGGAGCCGACGTGGAAGTGCAGGCCATCGAGCCGCAGGCCGGCGTGGCCGCGGACGCGATCGAGCGCGACGCGGGCGTCGTCCATCCCGAACCCGAACTTCGACTCGGCCTGGCCCGTGGAGATGCCGTCGTGGGTGTCGCCGCGGACGTCCGGCGTGATGCGGAGGAGCACGGGCTGGACCCGCCCCCGCTCGGCCGCGACGCGCGCGAGCCGCTCGATCTCGTCCAGGCCGTCCAGGACGACGTGCCGCACCCCGGCCTCGACCGCCGCGGCCAGCTCCGCCTCCGACTTGGCGTTGCCGTGCACGTGGATGCGGTCCGGGGCGAAGCCGGCGTGCAGCGCGAGCGCGAGCTCGCCGCCCGAGGCGACGTCGCAGCCGAGGCCCTCCTGCTCGAGGACCCGCAGCACCGCCGTGCACGGGTTGGCCTTCGAGGCGAACGAGACGTGCGAGCCGGGCGCGTGACGGTCGAACGCCTCGCGGTAGGCGCGGGCCTGGGCGCGCAGGTCGTCCTCGACGACGACGTAGGCGGGCGTGCCGTGCTCGCGCGCCAGGTCGGTCGCGCGGCAGCCGCCGAGCAGGAGGCGTCCCTCCTCGTCGAAGGCGGACCCGAGCGGGTAGACGGCGAGGGGATCGGCGGCGGCCATCGCCGGCGGATGATGCCAGCGCGTCGCTACGGGCGGCGCTGCCCCGGCGCGCCGAGGACGCCGTCGACGGCGTGGCCGACGCCCGCGACGGCGTCGGCCACGCCGGCCCCGACGCCGGTGACGGCCTGCCCCGCCGGGGTGTCGCGTCCGACGGCGCCGGCGACCGCGCCCGTGGCCCCCTGAACCGCGGCGCCGACGGCGCCCGTCGTGCCCTGGACCGCCGTCCCGGTCGCGCCCGCGGCGCCCTGCGCGGCCGCGGCCGCGGCGGCCGCGGCCGCCGGCCGCGCCGGGACGGCCGGGCCGCGGCCGCCGCCCGAGCCGCCCGAGGCGGACGCGCCGCTCGGGGCGGACGTCGGCGTCGACGACGGGACCGAGACCGACGGCGAGGCGCCGCTCGTCGCCGACCCGGTGGCCGCGGGGGCCGCCGACGGCGCCGGCCCACCGGCCGGCGAGGACGACGCCGACCCGCCGGCTCGCCGGGCCGCGTCGGCGGTCGCGCGACGGCCGGCGCGGCCCGTGACGCCGGCGGCCTGGCGGCCGGCCGCCAGGCGCTCGGTCGTGGTCCGGGACGCGGTGCGCCGGCCGCGGGCCGGGGCGGCGTCCGCGGCGTCCCGGGTCTGGGTCGCTGCCGCGCGCACGGGCGCGGCGAGGGCGTCCCGGCCAAAGGGCCTGCGCTCGTCCCCGGGGCCGGCCATCACGATCCGCTCACCGCCGTCGGCGGTGGGCAGCCCGACCACGCCCGCGCCGCCGAGCGCGCCGGCGGCGCCGGTCACCGCGACGATCGCCGCCACGACGGGCAGCGCGCCGACGCCCGCGCCGGGCACGGCCAGGCGCAGCACGCGGGTGACGCGGTTCGCCTGCACGGGCGGATCATCGGACGCCCGGCCCGCGGCCGCAGCCGCGGTGGACGGACGTCGGACGCGCGGCGGGCGCTCAGGCGGTCGCCGGCTCGCCGCCCGCGCGGCCGCGGCGGTACGCGAGCACGAGCGCCGCCGCCCCGGCGACCATCAGGCCGACGCTCGTGATCTGGGCGGCCGTCAGGCCCAGGCTGCCCTCGGGGTTGTGCCGCCAGAACTCGACGACGAAGCGCTCCGAGCCCGCCAGCACGAGGTACAGGCCGAAGAGCGCCAGGCGGGGCAGGCGGTCGCGCAGCTGCCACAGCACCAGGGCGGCCAGGCCCATCCAGAGGGTCTCGTAGATCGGCGTCGGCTGCACGACCTCGTCCGTCGGCACGACGCCGTTCGGGTACGCCATCGCCCACGGCAGGTCGGAGGCCTTGCCGTAGTCGCCGTCGCCCGACACCTGGCACCCCACGCGCCCGATCGCGTAGCCCACGGCCAGCGACGGCGCGACGGCGTCGAGCAGCCGCAGGTCCAGCCGGCCCCGCCACGCGGCCCACGCCAGGACGGCGAGCGCGCCGCCGAGGGCGCCGCCGTACCACGTCAGCCCCGCGCCGCCGAAGAGCGAGCCGACCAGGTCGCCCTGCGCCTCGGACCAGTTGTCCACGACCCAGTAGGCGCGGGCGCCGACGAGGCCGCCGACCAGGGCGGCCAGGAGCGCCTCGGTCGCCTGCTCCGCCGGCCACCGCAGCTCGCGGAAGCGCCGGGTCAGGAGCGCACCGGCCGCCAGGAACGCCAGGGCGAAGCACAGCCCGAACGTCTTGATCGGCAGGCCCAGCAGGTCGATCTCGGGCTGCACGCGGCGAAGGGTAGCCGCCGCGGGCCTACAGGTAGCCCATCGGGTCCCGCGGGACCCCGTTCACGCGGGTCTCGAAGTGGATGTGCGGCCCGGTGCTGTGCCCGGTGTTGCCGCTGGCGGCGATGACCTGGCCCTTGCTGACCTTCTGGCCGACGCTCACACCGAGCTTCGAGTTGTGGCCGTAGCAGGTGGACAGCCCGCCGCCGTGGTTGATGCAGACGTAGTTGCCGTAGCCGCCGACCCAGCCCGCGATGGCGACGGTGCCCGCCGCGGCCGCGTGCACCGGCGTGCCGACGGGGACGGCGATGTCGATGCCGGCGTGGAGCTTGCCCCAGCGGTAGCCGAAGGGCGAGGTGAAGGTGCCGTTGGCCGGGTAGTCGAGGGCGCCGCTGCCGTGCTTGACCGGCCCGCCGCTCGGCATGCCGGAGAGCTGGCTCTGGATCTTCGACTCCTCCCGCTCCATCTCGGAGAGGTCGCCTTCGAGGTCCTTGCGCTGGGAGCGCACGGTCCGCAGGAGGGCGTTGCGCTCGCGGCGGGCCTCCGCGACCGTGCCGCGGGCGCTGACGAGGCGGCCCTTGACCTGGACGATCTCGTCCCGACGCTGCTCGATGCGCGCGGTCGAGTCGCGCCGCACCTTCTCGAGCTTCGCCAGGCGCGCCTCCGTCGAGACCGCCTCGTCCTTCGCGGCCTTCACGTCGCGCATCACGCGCTGGTCCTGGGCGCCGATGCGCGAGATGAACTCGCCGCGCTCGAGCAGGTCGGAGAACCCGTCGGAGTTGACGACGACGGTGACGATGTCGGGCTTGTCGGCCTGGTACAGCTCGACGAGCCGCGCCGCGAGCGTGCGCCGCGCCTCGACCAGCCGCGCCCGCAGCCGCACCAGGCGCTGGCGCTCCGAGCGCAGCTCGCCCTGCGTGCGGGTGAGCAGCGCCTGGCTCTGGTCCAGGTCGGCCTGCACGGCGTCCTGGCGGCCCTGGAGCCCGTCGATCCGCGTCTGCAGCTCGCTCACGCGGGAGCTGTAGCGCTGGATGTCGGACGTCAGGACGCGCTCGCGGCTCTTGCGCTTCTCGACCTTCGCCCGCGTGCTGCCGATCTTCCCGCGCAGCTGCTCGAGCTTCTGCTGGGACGCGGCGTCGGCGTGCTCGGGGGTCCCGAGCGGCACGGCGCCCGTGGCGAGGCCGGCGGTGACGAGGAGCGCGACGCCGACCCCGGGAAGGGCGCGGCGGGGGCGTGGACGGAGGGAGGACCGAGGCACGGAGACGGCACGGTAGATCCGGTCCGGCGCGGGCGGTAGCGGTGCAACCGGGGTTGCGGGCCCGCGGCCTTCGCCGCGGGTCGCGGCACGCTAAATCCCCAGTAATTCTGCGGGTTTCGGCCGGTCGGACGGCACGGCGTGTGCGACGATGGGGTCATGTCACGCGGCGCGTCGTTCGGCCGGGATCCGGGCCTCCAGACCCGGATGGTCGGCACCCTCTTCGGCCTCGGCCTGCTCTACGTCGTCTTCGCGGCGGTGCTCTTCGCCGCGATGCGCAACGCCGGCGGGGCGATCGTCATCTGCCTCGTCCTGCTGCTCTTCCAGTTCTTCACGGCCGACAAGCTGGCGCTGCGGTCGATGCACGCGCACGAGGTCTCCCCGGCCCAGGCGCCGGAGCTGCACGCGATGATCGACCGGCTCTGCCTGCAGGCCGACCTGCCGAAGCCGAAGGTCGCGATCGCGGACGACCGGATGCCGAACGCGTTCGCGGTCGGGCGGTCGCAGAAGAGCTCGACGGTCTGCGTCACGACCGGGCTGCTCGAGCTGCTGCCGCCCGCCGAGCTCGAGGGCGTCCTCGCCCACGAGCTCGCGCACGTCGCCCACCGCGACGTGCTCGTCATGACCGTCGCGAGCTTCTTCGCGTCGCTCGCCGCGATGATCATGCAGAACGCCTTCTGGTTCGGCGGGGGCAACCGCGACAACCGCGACAACGGCCCCGGGCTCCTGGCGGTCGTCGCCGTCTCCGCGCTCGTCTACGCGGTCAGCTTCTTCCTGCTGCGCGCGCTCTCCCGCTACCGCGAGTTCGCGGCCGATCGCGGCGCCGCGATCGTCACGGGCCGGCCCAGCGCGCTCGCCGCGGCCCTCGTGCGGATCAGCGACGGCATCGCGCGCACCCCGGACCAGGACCTGCGCGAGGTCGG